>BHEQ01000090.1 GCA_003864535.1 Gammaproteobacteria bacterium | reverse complement strand
ATACTATCAAAAATAAGGTCTATATATGTCTGATGAACAATACAAGAATGCACCAAGCTTAGATATGTTTAAGCGTCAGCAAACTAATCAAGCTAGTGCTCCTATAAACTCTCAAGATTTGTATAAAGTAATAGAAACGGCACTTTTAGCAAATGTTATCGAACAACGCCGTGGCAGGCGTTGGGGTATATTTTTTAAGATATTAGGCTTTAGTTATTTGATCGTCATACTATTAGCTATGTTCGTACCTTTTATAAGCAATAAACCAAGCGTTGATATGTTAGATGAATATGGTAATCAATATAAATCTCATACTGCGGTAATCAAATTAACAGGAACAATTGCAAGTAGTGAAGATGCGAGCGCAGAGCGCTTAATTCGGAGCTTAAACCGTGCTTTTTTAGATCCTGAAACCGCCGCGATTGTTATCGAGATTAACTCAGGCGGCGGTTCTCCTGTGCAAAGTGGCTATGTGTATGATGAGATTAAGCGGCTGCGCGGCGAATATACAGATACTAAAGTTTATGCGGTGATTACTGATGTTGGCGCATCTGGAGCATATTATATTGCTGCCGCAGCTGATGAGATATATGCAGATAAAGCAAGCTTAGTTGGCTCAATTGGTGTAACTGCTGCCTCGTTTGGATTTGTAGATACGATGGCTAAATTAGGCGTTGAAAGACGTTTATATACATCAGGATCACACAAAGCTTTTTTAGATCCGTTTATGCCGATGAATGCAACAGAAACAGACTTCTGGAAAGTACAACTTGGCGTTGTGCATAATCAATTTATAAGTGTTGTGCGTGCAGGGCGTGGGAATCGTTTAAAAGAAACGCCTGATATGTTCTCAGGCTTGATTTGGAGTGGGGAAGAGGCTCTAAAAATGGGCTTGATAGATGGTTTATCTTCAACTAGAGCACTGGCGCGTGATGTCATTAAATCACCAAAAATGAAAAACTTTAATGTAGAAGATAATCAACTTGATAAGTTGATAAAAAAGATGGGGCTGAGCATAGGTCAAGCTATTTCCACACAAATGGGACTTACTCCAGGTTTGCGCTAGATAGATTATTATTTAAGGAATTATAATGGAAATAATCACCGTAATTAACTGCAAAGGCGGCGTTGGTAAAACAACTGTAACTACCAATCTTGCCGCAGAGCTCGCTATGCGTGGTAAGAGAGTATTACTGCTTGATGTTGATGCCCAAGCAAGTTTGACCTTTTCACTAATCTCACAAGAGACTTGGAAAGATGGCTATAAACATACTAAAACGATTAAATCGTGGTTTGATGCACTTCTTGAAAGCCATACACCGCCAGCATTAGCAGATTTTATTATTAGACCTGAAATAATTAATAATATATTAATGCAGCAAAAATCTACAGGTTGTGTTGATCTGATTTGCTCGCACTTAGGCTTGTTAAATATCGATCTAAATCTTGCGATGCTCCTTCCAGCTGCAAATAATAAAGAGCAAAAGCGTAAATATAGGGATGTGCATAGTAAATTAAAGCAAGCACTCTCAAATCCTGAGTTTCGCAATAATTATGATGTCATGATTATTGATTGCCCGCCTAATTTTAATATTGTGACTAAAAATGCGATTATTGCGAGCCATAAAATCCTTATTCCTGCTAAACCTGATTATCTTTCTATCCTTGGAATTGAACAATTATTAGAGAGCCTTGATGAGCTTATTAAAGAATTTAATGATTCTGTCGAGAATGAGAACGATAAAGTTTTTCCTGAAAAATTAGGTGTAGTTTTTACCATGATTCAATTAATGAAAAAACAACCTATAGTAGAGCAAAAAGCGATGATGGATAATGTTCAAGAAAAGTTTAATATCCACACCTTTAATAATTATATTATTGGGAATAACTCGCTCTTTTCTGTATCAGCAGCGCGGTTAATCCCTGCGATTATGATGCATGGTTCTAGCCCTACAAATAAGGAAATAGTTTTCAACATGAAATTATTTGTCGATGAGATTGAATCGATGTTAGATTTTAAATAAATTCTATTTTAAACAACACATTAATAGATGCGCTCTTAATATGGTCTATTAATCTTTAAAGAACTGCGTTAAAATACGCTCCGCATTTTGAGGGACGCTGCAACTTTGATTTTATCTTTAAAATCAATTGAACAGGCTCAAATAGCTACTTTTATATCCGCATATTTTGGGATAAAAATTCACAACTGCGTCCACTTCTTTTATTTATTTTTTCTAAAAAAGGAGTGCTTAATGAGCGCTAAAGATTACTTTGTTCATGATATAAATGATGCTGCGTGGGGACGTAAAGAATTATCCATTGCTGAGACTGAAATGCCAGGTTTAATGGCACTGCGTGAAGAGTATAAAACCTCAAAACCATTAAGTGGTGCACGTATTGCAGGGTCTTTGCATATGACGATCCAAACAGGTGTTTTAATTGAAACCTTAGTTGCACTTGGGGCGCAAGTACGCTGGGCTTCTTGTAATATTTTCTCAACTCAAGATCACGCTGCGGCTGCAATTGCGGCTGCGGGTATTCCTGTATTTGCCTTTAAAGGCGAGACCTTAAAGGAATATTGGGAGTTTACCCATAAGATTTTTGAGTGGAAAGATGGCGCAGCAAACATGATCTTAGATGATGGTGGTGATGCAACAGGATTATTGAAATTAGGCACAAAAGCTGAACAAGATATCTCAGTTTTAGATCATCCAAGCTCTGAAGAAGAGGTTGCATTATTTGCCACAATTAAAGAAACACTTGCCAAAGATGCAACATGGTATTCAACGCGCTTACCGCATATTAAAGGCGTAACAGAAGAGACAACAACAGGTGTGATGCGCCTATATCAAATGGAAGCAGAAGGCGAATTACCTTTCCCTGCGATTAATGTTAATGATTCTGTAACTAAATCTAAATTTGATAATTTATATGGTTGCCGTGAATCATTAGTTGATGGAATAAAACGTGCAACAGATGTCATGATCGCGGGTAAAATTGCGCTTATTGCAGGTTATGGCGATGTTGGTAAAGGCTGCGCCCAATCTCTACGCGGTTTAGGCGCGACGGTATATGTTACTGAAATTGATCCTATTTGCGCCCTGCAAGCGGCGATGGAAGGCTATAGAGTAATTACGATGGAAGAAGCTGCACCGATGGCGGATATTTTTGTAACCGCAACGGGCAACTTTAATGTGATTACCCATGATCATATGCTGGCAATGAAAGACCAATCTATCGTGTGTAACATTGGGCATTTTGATAATGAAATTGATGTTGCAAGTATAAAAAAATATACTTGGGAGAATATCAAACCTCAGGTTGATCATATTATTTTTCCAACAGGGCGTAAAATTATTTTATTAGCCGAAGGGCGTTTAGTTAATTTAGGTTGCGCCACAGGTCATCCAAGTTTTGTGATGAGTAATTCATTTACCAATCAAGTTTTAGCTCAAATTGAACTTTTTGCGCATACTCAAAAGTATGAAAATAAAGTTTATATCCTCCCTAAATACTTAGATGAAAAAGTCGCACGCCTCCATTTAGGCCGCATTGGCGCTAAATTAACGCGTTTAAGTAAAGAACAAGCTGATTATATTCGGATTAGCCAAGATGGACCTTATAAAGCAGATCATTATCGTTATTGATGATTAATGACTGATGCTAGATGCTTGATTATTAGTAATTGATAATCAAGCATTCTTTTATAAGGAGTTTATTGGGGTGCTTGATTGCACCCTGATTTATATATGCAGGTCAACAAGGAGAATATTATGAAAGAAATAAAAAAAATGGAAAAAATCCAATTAAGCTGTGAGTTTTTTCCACCAAAAACAGCGGAAGGCTTTAAAAAATTAGAAATTGTTGCGGATAAATTACGCGTGCTCAATCCGCATACATTATCGGTTACATTTGGTGCAGGTGGCTCAACTCAAGAGAACACTTTTAAAACTATCAAGATGTTACAAGCACTTAATATCGCTCCAATCGCACCTCACTTAACCTGTATCGGCTCAACTAAAGAGACAATATTAAATTTGATCCAAACTTATAAACAAGAAGGATTTAAACATATTGTTGCGCTGCGTGGTGATTTACCTGATGGGATGATAGATCCTGGTATTTTCAAACATGCCAGTGAATTAATTGAATTTATTATCAAACATACGCACGATGATTTTTATCTTTATTGCGCCGCTTATCCTGAGTTTCACCCTGAAAGCCCAAATCCTAAAACTGATCTTAACGCTTTGATCAATAAATTTAAGCATGGAGCGCAAGCAGCAATTACCCAATACTTTTTCAATCCTGATGCATATTTAGCCTTAAGGGATGAATTAATCCACACAAAATGCGATAAACCTTTGATTGCAGGGATAATGCCTATCACAAATTACACACAATTAGCACGTTTTTCAAATATGTGCGGCGCAGAAATCCCAAGATGGTTGCGGATGAGATTAGAACGCTTTGGCGATGATTTAGAAGGCTTAAAAGAGTTTGGCGCAGAAACTATGGCAAGATTATGCGAAACTCTTATCAAAGAGGATGTAAACCATTTTCATTTTTATACCCTAAATCAAGCCAAGCCGACTTTGCAAATAGTTAGTAAATTAGGCTTGATTTAAAATTTAGGCTGCCTTTAGTTTGGCATAGGATATATAATCAACTGCTATTTATAATGATTCTCTAAGGTATAGTAAATGACAATACAAGCTGTAGATTTGTTTTGCGGTGCAGGAGGACTAACTCACGGCTTATTTTTAGCAGGTATTAATGTTACGCATGGTATTGATATTGATGAGGATTGTAGACATCCATTCGAGATAAATAATGCAAGCACATTTATTCATAAATCTATTACTGAAATAACTAGTAATGATCTTATTGGATTTTTTAATAAAGGACATAAAAATAATTCAGTGCGTTTACTTGCAGGCTGCGCACCTTGCCAGCCTTTTTCAAAATATGCAAGTACAAGAAAATCAACTGATTATAAATGGAAATTACTAGCTGAGTTTGAAAGGCTTATTTATGATACAAGTCCAGAGTTGATAACTCTAGAAAATGTGCCTCAGTTAAGAACTCATCCAATCTTTCTAGATTTTATTATGACTCTTGAAAAATTAAATTATAAAATTTGGTGGGGGATTGTAAATTGTAGCGATTATGGTTTGCCCCAAAATAGGCGGAGACTTGTTTTATTAGGCTCAAAACTTGGGGATATTGAACTTATTCCTGCGACAGATCTTAATAATAAAAAAACAGTTAGAGATGCAATCTCATTCTTGCCTAAAATTAAAGCAGGTGCTAAAAATTCAGTTGATCCCCTCCATGTTTCTGCAAGCTTAAATCAGCTTAACCTCAAAAGAATTAGTGCATCTAAGCCCGGTGGAAACTGGCAAGATTGGTCAAGTGATTTATTAGCAGAATGTCATAAAAGATCAAGTGGGGGAACTTACAAAAGTGTTTACGGAAGAATGGAGTGGGATAAGCCAAGTCCAACGATGACTACACAATGCTATGGTTATGGTAATGGTCGCTTTGGTCACCCAGAACAAGATCGTGCAATAAGCTTAAGAGAGGCGGCAATTTTACAAGCATTCCCTGAAAGCTACCAATTTATTAAGCCAAACTCTAGGATAAGTATGCGCAAAATAGGAATGTTAATTGGTAATGCTGTCCCTGTTACTTTGGGTAAAATAATTGGTGAATCATTCATTCATCACATGAATCAGCTAAAAAATATCTCTGATGAATCGCCTGATCACATACCTCAATTAAATCTTCTAGATAAGTCCTAACCCGCTCCCATTCATCCTCAATCTGCGCAGAGCTCTTTAACTCTTGCTGCATTTCCACAAAACTTTTCTCACCGTGAGTTAATTCATTACGAATCTGCTTTATTCTGTCTAAATCAGCCCCGCCATTAGTATTTATATCTGGTTTAAAATTAGTAATACCAAATTTACCAAGCTGCGCAGATATTATTTTATTGCTAATATTGCCATTGAATAAGTCTTTTTTATCAATTTTTAATTCTTTAATTGCATTAATTAAAATATTATTCTTCAATAAATCAAATATTCCAGGTTTTAGAGTTATTTGCCTAATTCTCTTAAGATACTCTCCTTTAAGATGAAGATTAAGAAAAGAATAATCTTGCGTGTGTTCACAAATAGACGCATCAACTAATAAAAAAGATTCTCGACAAACATGCTCAATAATATTATAAAAAAGTAAATAGCAAGAGGATACTGATATTTTTAGCTGTATATTAATCTGCTCAGATTTATGTTTTTTTCTGATTGCTATTTTTTCTAAGTGTTCTAAGTGTTCAATTAGTTCAAGATATTGCTTAAGCTCATAATCTTGTGTTCTTAGGTTATCTTTAAGCTCATCAAAAGTGCTCGCCTCCATTAATCAATCCTCTAATAGCTTAGTCTTAACATACTCAATTCTTGCTTTAAGCTTTTGAGTGTTATTGGCACTATCTGAGGCAATTATTTTTTTAAAATCATCGTTAAATATCCATGATGCAACAAAATTCTTTGGTTTTAATTTAGGTTTATTATCTAAAGCTAAAGTAACTCCGACCGCAATTGCTTCAAAAAAAGTTCTATAAGTCACTTTTGAATTAGGGGTTTTTCTAAAGCCTGATGGGAAATATTTTTCTACAAATTCAAGCATCGTAGTAAACTTTAGTAATAACTTTGCCAAGATATCATCATCATTAATACTTTTCTTTGATTTTAAATAACTATCTAAAAATGGTGCGACAGTTCCTTTGTACTTATCTAGTTCTTCTGAATAGGCAAAAAAGCGCAAGACTAATTCTTCACGGTCTTTATCTTCATATTTTTTATCAGATAATGGTGCTAATTTCTGGAATAACTCATTATTGACACAAGCAACAAGGACTTCTTTATAAAATTTACTATTGGCATAATCTGTTCCCCTTCTTTGCTCCATGGCATTAAGCGCAACACTACCTGAATTAATACGCTCAAATAAGTCGCGCCGCATTGATTCGTTACTTTCTGTATCGCCTAATAACTCAACTAGACGTAATGTCGAACGTTTAAAACGGCGTTGAACACCAATTGAGAGATCATTAAACGTAAACCCATCTAATTCTTGAACTTCTTTTAGGTCAGATAAAATAATTTTATTATTTATAAAATATTTCAAAGCTCTAATACGTTGGCTTCCATCAATAATTTCAATTCTTCCATCAAACTCATTATCATCAGATTCAATATTAGAAATAAAAATATAAGGGATGGGAAAACCGATCAAAATGCTTTCAATAAATCTTGAGGCAATTTTATTATTCCATTTATACTTACGTTGATAATCAGGGATGTAGAGCTCGCCACTATATTCATCATCAAAATCATCTGGATTAATAAATTTTTCAAGGATTGATTCAATTGACCATTCACGGGTTTGGAAACTAATATTTTTTCTAAATTTCTTCAGTTTTTGCTCAACTTTTTCTTTTTTTGATTCTAATTCAATCAATGCTTTTTCTTCGTTGCTATTCATTACATTACTCCTAATAAGAAATCTAATAATACAACATATTACATAGAAATAAGCTCAATATAATTCTTATAACTATTTAGCCGCCATTAAATCTTCACTCTTAATAATTATACTTGTGATAACTCATGGCATATTTTGTTTAACTTACAGGATAATCCTGCCGTGATCAAATATATATTACTC
>BHEQ01000089.1 GCA_003864535.1 Gammaproteobacteria bacterium | reverse complement strand
ATCATCGGCCCTACGATTCCAATAATTAAAATAAGCCTTGGATGGAGTGGATAAATATTTTTAAGGGTAATCGCATAAATGATAACAAACATCAATCCAAAAAAAGAAAGAAGGGTTAAGCTGCGCGCGAATTTGGCAATTGGTGGCATAATATAAGTTCTGGTTGAGATTTAGATATATATTGTAAGCATTGAATTATATTTTAGATACAAAATATATAGATAAAATCTTCATGCTTATCTGTTTTTAGGTTAGACTTTATAAAGAATAATTTTGATTTATAAAAATACTTGAGTTCACAGCATAAATTCGCCTCATAAATAAATAAAGATAAATAATGAATAGCAGACAAATACAAATCCTCCAATTAGTTCAAGAAAACGGTTTAGTTGATATTGCAAAACTTGCAGATATTTTTGATATGACCGCGCAATCTATTCGGCGTGATGTAAATGATCTATGCCAGCAAGGCTTATTACGTCGCGTTCATGGTGGGGTTACGCTGCCATCAAGCATTGAAAACAGCCCCTACGATACTCGCAATCAGGATAATTTAAATGCAAAATCCAAAATCGGATTTCTAGTTGCAGAGCACATCCCCAATAATGTCTCTCTTTTTATTAATATTGGCACAACAACTGAGGCCGTTGCTAGAGCTTTACTTAATCATAAGGGCTTAACTGTTATCACCAATAACTTAAATGTTGCGGTTATTTTAAGTAAAAAAGCTGATTTTAATGTGATTATTGCGGGTGGGTCTGTTCGCGGTAAGGATATGGGCGTTGTTGGTGAGGCGACGATTGATTTTATTCGCCAGTTTAAAGTTGATTTTGGGATTATTGGTATCTCAGCGATTGATGAGGAAGGTAAGCTTTATGATTTTGATTATCGTGAAATTAAAGTATCTCAAACAATTATCGAGCAATCAAAAAGAGTTTGGTTAGTTACGGATAATACTAAATTTGGTAAAGATGCCCTCGCTAAATTAGGCTCTTTTAAAGATATTGATTCACTTTTTACCGATCAAATGCCAGATAAGAAATATCAAGCCAAATTACATGCAGCTAAAGTAACTATTTTTACTCCATAAGAGACATCTGGGCACATCTACAAGTAAAACCGCATAAGTAAAGGGTATATCTATAACTTGCTTTTTCTGTGTTACGCTATTTCATTAAAATGCTCATTTACCTAAGTAAACTGCGCTTTTAATAAAATCGCAAGCCTTGAAAAATCTAATTAATAGAAGTCCCTTAAATATTTCTTATATCCAAAAATAAGGAATCACACTACAATGGCGCTAACTTAACTATCCAATATAAAGAACAATATGTCTGAAAAATTAAAAAATACTATTATCGAAGCACTTGAAGATCTCAAAGGCGTTGATATCAAATCCTTTTTTGTACAAGATATCGTAGCTTATACCGACTGGACTATCACCGTCACAGGCACATCCTCAAGACATAATAAAACTCTAGCGCATAAAGCTGTAGAAAAAGCTAGATTAGAGCTTAATATTAAATCTATCGGCACTGAAGGTGAATCTGAAGGTGAATGGATTTTAGTTGATTTTGGCGATGTAGTTTTACATATTATGACCGCTGAAATGCGTGATTTTTATCAAATTGAACAACTATTTGTCTAAATAATCCTCATGAAGATCTATATTATTGCTGTTGGCACACATATGCCTGCTTGGGTTGATGCAGGCTTTAAAGACTATGTTAGCCGTTTAAAACAAGATGTTAAGCTTGAACTTATCGAAGTTGCCGCAGGTGTTCGCGGTAAAAATGCAGATACCGTGAGAATTTTACAAGAAGAGGGACAACGCCTCCTCCAAGCTATTCCTAAAAACAGCTATATCATAGGCTTAGATGTTCTTGGCAAACCACTTTCAACAGAACTTTTAGCTGATTCTTTAAAAAAATGGTTATTTTTAGGACAAGATATCGCGATTTTAATCGGTGGTCCTGAAGGCTTTGCTCCTGAGATTATTGATAAATGCTCAGGGCTAATCTCCCTTTCTAATTTAACCTTTCCTCATCCTTTAGTGCGGATTATCCTTGCCGAACAATTGTATCGAGCTTGGAGTATTTTGCATAATCATCCCTATCACCGCGCCTAATAACTCAGCGAGATATCTTTATGACTGATAAAAAAAACAATAATACAAATAATAACGAAAATAATGATATAGAAAATACTTCATTAAGTTATGCTAGCGCAGGCGTGGATATTGCCGCAGGTAATGCTTTAGTTGAACGGATTAAGCCGTATGCAAAAAAAACGCTCCGTCCTGGGGTTTTAGGGGGACTTGGTGGCTTTGGCGCATTATTTGAAATTCCTATTGAGCGTTACCAACATCCTGTTTTAGTTTCAGGAACGGATGGGGTTGGGACTAAATTAAAGCTAGCTCAAGATCTAAATCGACATGACACGATAGGGATAGATTTAGTCGCTATGTGTGTTAATGATATTATTGTAACTGGGGCTGAGCCATTGTATTTTCTTGATTATTATGCGACAGGTAAATTGTCGCTAGATATTGCTGAAAGTGTAATTTCTGGAATTGCAGCAGGTTGTATTTTGGCTGGATGTGCGCTCTCTGGTGGAGAGACTGCGGAAATGCCAGGATTTTATCAAGGCGAGGAATATGATTTAGCTGGTTTTGCGGTAGGTATTGTTGAAAAAGCAAAAATAATTGACGGCTCTAAAGTAAAAGCAGGGGATAATCTTATCGCGCTAGCTTCAAGTGGCCCTCATTCTAATGGCTATTCTTTGATTCGTAAAATTATTGAGCGTGAAGCTCCAGATGCTAAAAAAATAGATCAACTAATTGCGCCAACGCGTATTTATGTAAAATCTATTCTGGCACTATTAGCGCAGCATGATGTCCATGCTATTGCTCATATTACGGGTGGTGGTTTAACAGAAAATATTCCGCGCGTATTGCCTGAGCAGACTAAAGCGGTTATAAATTGCGAACAATTGATTTTCCCTGAAATTTTTGAGTGGCTGCAAGATGTGGGAAAGGTGAGCTTTGCAGAAATGACTAAAACATTTAATTGCGGAGTTGGTTTGATTTTGGCGGTTGCACAAGAGGATATGCCAGCCATTTTATTAAGCTTACAAGAACTCGGTGAAACAGCTTGGCATATTGGCACAATAGAGGCTACAGACCAAGAAAAATCATATGTGGAATATATTAATAATCACCGCTAAGGCACAGCTTATGTCATCTATTCCTATTCTTACCAAGAAAAAAATAGCCGTGCTTATTTCTGGGCGCGGCTCTAATTTACAAGCTTTATATCATTATATTAAGCATTATCAATTAGCTGTAGAAATTAGCTTAGTTATCTCAAATAAAGAAGATGCGGCAGGGCTTATATTTTGCAAAGAACATAATATACCGAATCAAGTTATTGTAAGCAAGGGCAAAACCAAAGCTGAGTTTGATCAGCAATTGCTTGAAACATTACAAACGCTAAAATTAGATTTAATTATCCTAGCTGGATTTATGCGCATTTTATCGCTAGATTTAATTAATATTTTTGTAGATAAAATAATTAATATTCATCCATCACTCTTACCTAAATACAAAGGCTTAGATACACAGCAACGCGCCTTAGATGCACACGATACAAAGATTGGTGCAAGTGTGCATGTGGTAACAGAGAGTTTAGATTCAGGGCTGATTATTGCACAAATTGAACTTGGCATTTATCCAGATGATAATGCTAAGTCTTTAACAATACGCCTCTTACCTGCGGAGCATCAGTTATATTGCTATATTATTGGGTTATGGGCGCGGGATGTTTTAAGTTTTTCTGATAATATTATATGCTTATATGATCAAGCTTTAAATATGCCATTACAGCTTAAATATGTAGATTGATTATTTAGATTAATTATTTATATCATTATAATATTATTTATATAATTGTAATAGTGACTTAAATAATAAGATAAAGTTATTTATATATAAAAAATCATAGTTAAGTTATGATTTAATAAGTTAAAATTAAATTCTGATTAAATCATCTAAGTTAAGGGACTTATTATGAAAACTATATATGTAGTGCAAACATTTAGCCGCCAGATTTCAGGTAAGAAATCAAGCCTGATTGCAGATACGCCAATTTCTTGCGGAACCGCAGCTGAAGCTGAAAATAGGGCTGAGCGTATATCAGATAAACGTGCGGGTGTTATTGCAATTTCTCAAGAATATGATGAAGATACAGGAGATTATGGTAAGTTAGTTGTTTTGGTTAAGTATGGCGATATACCTCCAAATATTATCAATGAAGAGTAGGGGAGAACCTATGTGTTCGCCCCTTTCGCCCCTACTGTTAACTATTTAATTAAACTCCTAAACCACCCATAAATCCATAAACTCATTTACATCCATATTTTCTAAGATCACTTGATCACTACAAATATTGATGATTTTTTGAGTGTTTTTTGGGCTTAATTTAGCACTAATTGCTTTTTCAAATTTTTGTTTTAAAGCAGGAATACCGCGTTCGCGATTTTCACGATGCCCAATAGGTGCATTTATCGAGACTTTTTCTGTGCTTGTACCATCTTCAAAAAACACTTGAACGCTATTGCCGATATAGCGCAAATCAGGGTTGAGGTAATCTATGCTAAATTGTGCGTTCTCAGTTACGCTCATTTTATCGCGCAGCTTATCTATTAAAGGATTACTTGCAGATTGATCACTATAATCATTCGCATCCAAATCACCTTTAATTAAGCCAATCGCGACCATGTATTGAATACAGTGATCTCTATCTGCGTAATTAGCTAAAGGTCCTGTTTTATCGATAATACGCACACCAGCTTCTTGAGTCTCGATCTGGATACTTTTGATTTGATCAAATTTACCGATGAGCTTTGGATGTAAAATAACCGCGCATTCTACCGCTGTTTGCGCATGAAATTCAGCAGGAAAGCTAATCTTAAATAAAACATTTTCCATAACATAACTTGCAAAATCTTGCTTATAAACCAAGGGATTACCTTTAAATAAAACATCGCAAAAACCCCACGTTGATGCGCTTAAAGCTGAAGGATAACCCATCTCACCTTTTAAACACGTTAACGCTAATTTAACGCCACGGCTGCTAGCATCGCCTGCTGCCCATGATTTACGTGAGCCAGTATTGGGCGCATGCCGATAAGTTCTTAAGCTTGAGCCATCAATCCAGCTGTGTGAAACCGCATTTAAAATCTCATCAGGACTTGCCCCAAGCATTTTCGCAACTACAGGAGTCGTCGCTATGCGCACCAGCATAACGTGATCTAAGCCAACCCGATTAAAGCTATTTTCAATAGCGGTAACACCTTGAATTTCATGAGCTTTAATCATCGCTTCAAGTACATCTTTTATTTTTAAAGGTGCTTTGCCTTGGGATATATTGCGTCTTGAGACATAATCTGCGACCGCTAAAATACCACCTAGATTATCAGAGGGATGTCCCCATTCTGCGGCGAGCCAAGTATCGTTAAAATCAAGCCAGCGCACCATCGTGCCTATATTAAATGCCGCTTGAACAGGATCTAATTCATAAGAAGTACCTGGGACGCGAGCACCATTATGCATGGTAGCTCCTGGCACTATTGGGCCGAGCAATTTGGTACATTCAGGATGATCTAAAGCCATCATTCCACAAGCTAGAGTATCCATTAAACAATAACGCGCTGTTTCCATTGCTAAATATGAGCTTGTAACATCAGTTTTGATAACATAATCACTAATATTTTGTAAAACTTGATCAAATGCAGGACGCTGCGCAGAGCGCATGATAGGGGCAGACATAGATGACTCCAGTAATTTAAAAGATAATTAAAAGATAATAAAATAATTACATCTCCCTAAATCCCCTTAGCAGGGTGGCTGGGAGGGTTAGAATTAACGTAATGGTAGGGTTAGGCTTATATAAGTGCTTAAATTTAGCGTTTTTCAATATCAATAAACACTTGTGGATCAATGCCGATATAGTTTGCGGTCGGGCGGATAATTTTTCCATCTAAGCGTTGCTCAATAATATGCGCACTCCAGCCTGCAGTACGTGCTATCGCAAATAATGGGGTAAACATATCTGTAGGAATTCCCATTTTATGGTAAGAGACCGCGCTAAACCAATCAAGATTTGGGAACATTTTTTTATTGTCCCACATTATCTCTTCAATTTTTGCGGCGATATTAAAATGAGCTTGATCTTGATTCTCTTCAGATAATTTTAATGATAAACGTTTGATAATATTACTACGTGGATCTGAAATAGTATAAACAGGATGCCCAAAACCAATGATGACCTCTTTTTTCTCTAAGCGCATGATGATATCTCCTGCTGCTTCATCAGGAGAGGCATAACGCCCGATTACCGCAAATGCAGCCTCATTTGCGCCACCATGTTTAGGTCCGCGTAAAGCCCCAATGCCACCACAAATAGCAGAATAAATATCCGAGCCAGTACTTGCGATTACTCGTGAGGTGAAAGTTGAAGCATTAAATTCATGTTCAGCATATAAATTTAAGGAAATATTCATGCCGCTAACCCATGTTGCTGGAGCTGCTTTGCCATGTAATAAATGTAGAAAATGTGATGCAATATCAGGTGCATCTATTTCACACTCAATGCGTTTGCCATTATAGCTAAAATGATACCAATAGCAGAGCATTGATCCCATTGAGGCAAGAAGGCGATCTGCAATATCACGCGCCTCATTAATATTTTGCGAGGTCTTTTCAGGTAAAGTACAGGCTAAAACAGATACACCAGTACGCAATACATCCATAGGATGACTATGCGCGGGTAATAGTTCAAGTGATCTTTTTACAATATTTGGCAAACCACGCATTTTAGCTAATTTGCTCAGATATGCTTTAAGCTCAGAGCTATTTGGAAGATGTCCATAAATTAACAAATAGGCAATCTCTTCAAACTGGCAGCGCTCAGCAATATCTAAAATATCAAAACCGCGATAAGCAAGATCATTGCCAGATAAACCAACAGTGCATAAAGCAGTATTACCCGCAATAATTCCTGATAAAGCCACTGATTTTTTAGCTTTTTGGGTACCCTTAATGGACATATTTTTCTCCAACATAGTTGTCTCCTTAGATTATTTATAGAATTATTATGTGTAATTACTTTGCGGAGCTTTTTCTCCCCCTAAATCCCACCTTCGCAGGGGGGACTTTTAGAGCTCCTCTCCAGCGAAGGGTTGCTTCCTTGCGAGGAGGGGCTTTTAAAATCCTTAACTTAATGGCGTTGAGCGTATCAGTTATTCTTTTTAACTACTTTGTAGTAAGTAGTTAATATTAAAAATATTAGCATGAAATAAAATCATGTAAAATAATATATTTCTTATAATATGAATAAGTCTGTGGATAACTTTGTGGATAAACTTTATTTAATTTATTTAACAACTTTTAACTTTTAGTATAATAAATGAAATCAATGCTTAACTAATTGTATTGTTAGGATTTATTTTCTAGATTTAAATAAATCATTCAGTTTTTCTTCATAAGCATAATAATTTAGATGTTGATAAAGTTGATCTCGTGTTTGCATTGTGTTAAGGATATTTTTTTGGGTGCCATCCTTACGTACCGTTTCATAAAACTCTAAAGCAGCTTTATTCATAGCGCGATACGCCCCACAGCAATATAAAACTATATCAACCCCAGAACTTGCAAGCTCCTCAACAGTAAATAAAGGTGTGTGCCCAAACTCAGTTATATTAGCTAAAATAGGTACTTTTACCG
>BHEQ01000088.1 GCA_003864535.1 Gammaproteobacteria bacterium | reverse complement strand
TTAAAGATATTTATCGTAACATATGTTCATCATAACTGCGTTTAAAAATTGTAAAAGAAATTAAATCATCTAAATTAATATCTAAATACTTTAAAATAGCTTCTTGTAATTGTATTTTTAGAGCTTGTTTTAATGAATTATTTTCTGGTATTTCTTTTATCTCTTTATGATCATAATCATCATTAATAATAGCCTGATTAATCTCTTGGTTATTTTTATTATTATAATCTATCAATAATGGAACTCTAAGCTCTTTAATGCGTAACATGTTGTTAATCCTTTTGAAGTCTAGTTATGACTTAGTTTATATTTATCTAATAAGATATTTCGTGTATTATCGCACACGTTGTATGTATTTATTATATGTTTCTTAGATTCCGTACAAAAAACACTTTATTTGAACATAATGTTCTAATATTTTTAAACTAATTTATTATTCAAATACCTACAAGGAATTCATGAAAGCAACTAAAGATAATATTGTATCTGTTCATTACACTTTAAAAGATACTCAAGGCAATGTATTAGATTCAAGTCGTGACCACGAGCCCTTAGATTATCTTCACGGTCATCAGATGATGATTCCAGGCTTTGAAAAAGGTCTTGAAGGTAAGCTCAAAGGTGAGCAAGTTAGCTTTGAGGTTGCCTGTGTTGATGGCTATGGTCTCCCAACTGAAGATGCGATTTTTGATGTGCCTAAAGATCAGTTTCCTGAAAATGAGAGCGTTGAGATTGGCATGAAAGTAAATGGTCAAGCAGAATCTGGGCAAGTTCAAGTGTTTACCGTCGTTGCCATGACAGATACTGACTACACTCTAGATGGTAATCATCCTTTAGCTGGGCAAGATCTACACTTTGATGTTGAGATTTTAGATATACGCGCCGCGAGTGCCGAAGAGATTTCTCATGGACATGTTCATGGTGAGAATGATGAGCATCATGATTAGCATTTAAACTAATCTCAATTAGTTTTAGCCTATGCCAATACTATTCAGATACTATGCAAATGGATATGACTATGGATATAATAATCCGTCATATCCTAAGTTTATTTTTATACAGAAGAATATATGCTAACTACCAAAATGGAATTTGAAATAAAGGGCGGGATGCTCACTATATCTATCATTTACTTGTATACAAATAACTTAGAATTATTTGAAAAGCAATTAAATGAAGCGATATCTAAATCACCAACTTTATTTATTAACATGCCGATCGTGCTTGATTTATCCACACTTAATGATGTTGCCACTATTGATTTTGAACGCATAAAAAACATTATCCAAACAAGCTCCTTAATTTTTATCGGTCTAAAAAATGTGCCTAAAGAGCTGCTTGAAGAGGCCAAAGCAAGCCAGTGTCCAGTATTAACAGATATTAAAAAAAATAAATCTTTAAAATCAGAACCTAAGCCTGATGCTATTTTAGAGCAAAAAAAGGTGAAAAATATGATTGTGAACCAGCCCGTGCGCTCAGGACAACAAGTTTATGCACAAGGAGATCTTACTTTATTAAAAATGGTAAGCACAGGAGCTGAAATTCTAGCAGATGGGAACATTCACGTATATGCACCATTACGCGGACGCGCTTTAGCTGGCGTTAATGGAGATCAGAATGCCCAAATTTTTTGTCAGGCTTTGTATGCTGAGCTTATTTCCATAGCGGGCTATTTTAAATTATTGGAACAAATTCCTGAGGATCTAAAAGGTAAGCCTGTGCGTATTTACCTTGAAAATGAACAACTTCAAATAGAACGTATTGTTTAGACTTGTTTTTACTTGTTTAGCTTTATTAAAATAATTATTGAGCATTCTTCTGTTAATAGCTAAATATTAACAGAAGATGTGATCATGAAGTAATATTAATCATACAGATAAGTTATTTGTTCTTATAGATTTAACATTAGGTTTTAATGTCTTATTTGCAAATAAAAGTATTTAAATAAGATGTAAGGTTAATATTATAAGAAATCACTCGGTACTTTTGCTTTACCTGCCGCTATTTGCTTGCTAATTATTCCATTGTAAACAAGCTTTTCAAGATGCTGATCAAGAGTTTGCATTCCATGTGATTGCCCTGTTTGAATAGCTGAATACATTTGAGGTATTTTATCTTCGCGGATTAAGTTACGTATAGCTGCTGTTCCAAGCATTATCTCCCACGCTGCGGTACGCCCACCATCTTTTCTCTTGACTAAAATTTGTGAGATAACTGCTTCTAGTGATTCAGAGAGCATTGATCTAACCATTGATTTTTCTCCCTCAGGAAATACATCAATTATTCTATCAATTGTTTTTGCAGCGGAGGTGGTATGCAAAGTCCCAAAGACAAGATGTCCTGTTTCTGCGGCGGTTAGGGCTAGACGAATAGTCTCAAGATCGCGTAACTCACCCACTAAAATAACATCAGGATCTTCACGCAAGGCAGAACGCAGTGCTGTATTAAAACTATTTGTATCTTTATGAACCTCTCGTTGATTTATCAAAGCTCGCTGTGGCTGATGTACGAATTCGATAGGATCTTCAATAGTTAAAATATGCAAAGGATCATTTTTATTAATAAAATCTATCATTGCGGCTAATGTCGTTGATTTTCCTGATCCTGTAGGGCCTGTGACTAAAATCAGCCCGCGTGGAACCGTTATTATTTTGCGAAAAACATCGGGCATACTAAGATCTTCCATTGTTTTTACTATGGCAGGAATAGTTCTAAATACTGCTCCCATCCCTCTGTTTTGGTGGAAAGCATTGACACGAAAGCGTGCAAGCCCAGGTAGCTCTATAGAGAAATCACATTCCTTTTCAGCATCAAAAATCTTGCGCTGGGTATCATTCATTATCCCGTAAACTTGATCATAAACTTCAGTATGTTCCATAACTGGTAAATTAATCCGCGTAATATCACCATCGATACGCACAATAGGCGGTAATCCTGCCGATAAATGCAGGTCTGATGCTTTATGTTTGATAGTAAAAGAGAGCAAGTCAGTTAAATTCATTTATAATCCTTTTTAATAAACTAAATTTAATTAGTAATATGTCGATATGTTTACATATAAATATATCTATATATTACTAATTTTAAATATTTTTTCTTAGAAAATTAATAAAATTTGAGCAAAGTAATAGTGCTTAAGGTAGTAGTATTTATTGACTAAGAATACAGGAGTAGCTTACTCTTTAATTTGTAATAATCAAGGTATATATATCAAGAATATATGCATTAAGTTTAAAATTAGCTTGTGCATATTTAAATTAATTTTGAATTAATTAATAGCTGATGTTTTTAATCTATAAAGTGTAAAGTAATAGTTCAAGCAACGAGTAATATTTAAACACTGTAATAAATCATAACAAATCATAATAAAGGATACTAATGGAGACTTTTTTTGCAGAACCATTACTGCATTTAAGCTTAATGGCAATTGCTTTAATTGCAGGATTTGTGGATTCTATTGCAGGTGGCGGTGGCTTAATCACTATGCCGAGCCTCTTAAGTGCTGGTATCCCCCCACATATAGTCCTAGGTACCAATAAACTTATTAGCGCAAGCGGAACTTTAATTGCAGCACTTACCTATATTCGTAGAAGATTATTTGAGCCAAAGCTTTGGATCGCTTGTGCCCTAGCAACACTTATAGGAAGTTGTATCGGTGCAATATTAGCTAAGTATTTGGATGCGAGCATGATTAAAAAAGGTGTGCCTATTATCATAATTGGGATTGCAATTTACATGCTTATTCCTAAAAAGCAAGCTGCCCATAAAATAAATAATCTCATCCCATCTAAAACAAAGCAAGTTTGTTCAGGTTTAAGTCTAGGTTTGTATGATGGGCTTATAGGACCTGGTACGGGTAGTTTTTGGACTTTATTGGCTAATAGTTTATTTAAACAAGATTTGGTTAGAGCCTCAGGCATTGCCAGATTTATGAATTTAATGAGTAATATTAGCGCATTGGCTACTTTTTTTTATTTAGGGATGGTTGATTGGCGCTTAGGCATCATGATGGGGATAGCCAACATGCTTGGGGCTTATATTGGTGCCAAAAGTGCGATTAAATATGGCGCAGAATTTATACGCCCATTATTTATATTTTTTGTGGTCTTAATTGCAGGGCGTTTGATTTATATAGAATATTTGATCTGATCTTAGTAAATATAATCTCAATAAATATAATTCCAATAAATCTAATGGCGGCGTAATTCTTTGGGTAAAGGAAAAATAATATTTTCTTGGATGCCAGGTAGATTTCCTTCTAAAACAGCACCAGTTTTTTGTAAATACTCAATCACTTCAATTACTAAAATATCAGGGGCCGAAGCACCAGCGGTTACGCCAATCACTGCTTTATTAAGCAGCCATTGTGGTGAAATATCTGCCGCACGATCAATCAAATATGCGGGAGTGCCTTCTTTTTGCGCAAGCTCTCTTAAACGATTAGAATTTGAGCTATTTTTAGAACCAACAACAAAAATAATATCCGAGTGCAAAGCTAAAGTACGTACTGCATCTTGTCTATTTTGGGTGGCATAGCAAATATCATCTTTTCGTGGTCCTGCAATACTTGGAAAACGCTGCCTAAGCGCATTGATAATCTCAGAGGTATCATCAACAGAAAGAGTCGTTTGGGTTACAAAACATAGAGTCTCTGGGCGTTTAATATCAAGTTTTGCAATATCATCTAATCTTTCAACAAGGTGCATTTTACCACCCCACGTACTATCAAACTGCCCCATTGTCCCTTCAACTTCAGGATGACCTGCGTGCCCGATTAAAATTGCATCACAGCCTGATTTTGAAAAGCGCATAACTTCCATATGGACTTTAGTAACCAGCGGGCAGGTTGCATCAAATACTTTTAGACCGCGATCTTTAGCCTCTTGTTGCACTATTTTAGAAACGCCATGGGCTGAGAAAATAACTATCTTATCATCAGGGACTTGGTCTAGTTCATCTACAAAAATAGCTCCACGGCTTTTTAAATCGTCAACTACAAATTTATTATGCACAACTTCATGGCGCACATAAATAGGTGCACCAAATAATTCTAAGGCTCTATCAACTATCCCAATAGCGCGGTCAACTCCAGCACAAAATCCACGTGGATTAGCAAGTATTATTTTGGCACTCATATTCTAGCCCTCATTAATTATATGACCCATATTTAGACGCTTGGGGTTTATCAAAAAAGCTAGAAAGCAAAATAAACACAACCCCTATGCAGATACACATATCCGCAACATTGAAAATAGGCCAGTGATATGAATTTTCAGCTGTTTGATAATATACATCAATAAAATCAATTACCTTTCCAAGGCGGACACGGTCAATTAAATTGCCAATTGCTCCAGATAGGATCATACTTAAGCCAAAACCGAGTATTTTTTCATGTTTTTTCAAACGCAAAATCCAAATAAATATCACCATACTTGCAAATAAAGCAAGACCTGAAAATAACCAACGTTGCCAACCTGATTGATTTGCAAGAAAACTAAATGCTGCGCCCTCATTATATGCAAGCGTCCAGTTAAGCATAGGGATCACAGCATTTGGATCATGTAAAATAAGCGTATTTACTGCCCAAAGTTTAGATGCTTGATCTAAAACAAGTAAAATAAGAGTCAATATAAGCAATCTAGTTTTTTTCATAACAACCTATTAAATTTTGATAAAAATTAATTAATCGCAAATTCTACCTTACTTTGATAATATTCTTTTTATTATTTCACCTTTACACAGGAAAACCAAAATGGCTAAAAAAACTTTATATGATAAATTGTGGGAAGCACATGTTGTGCGTTATGAAGGTGATCCTACTGAAAATACAGCACTTTTATACATAGATCGCCACATCGTCCATGAAGTAACCAGTCCGCAAGCATTTGAAGGCTTAAGGATCGCTAAGCGTCCTTTATGGCGCAAAGAGGCCATTGTTGCCACTGCTGATCATAATACTCCAACTGATCTTGGCTTTACGCAAATTAGAGATCCAATCTCACGTTTACAAGTTGACACACTTGATAAAAATGCGCGTGAATTAGGGATAACTTATTTTCCTGTAGGGGATGAGCGCCGTGGAATTGTCCATGTTGTCGGTCCTGAACAAGGCGCAACACTACCTGGAATGACCGTTGTTTGTGGTGATTCACACACGGCAACGCACGGCGCAATGGGAGCTTTGGCGTTTGGAATTGGTACATCTGAAGTTGAGCATGTCATGGCAACTGGTTGTTTAGTGCAAAAAAAATCTAAAGCAATGCTTGTTGAGGTCAATGGTTATGTAGGTACTAAAATTACTGCTAAAGATATCGTGCTCGCAATTATTGGAAAAATTGGTACTGCTGGAGGAAATGGCTATGCTATTGAATTTAAAGGAGATGCAATTAGTGCATTATCCATGGAAGGGCGTATGACAATTTGCAATATGGCGATAGAAGCTGGCGCACGCGTTGGTATGATTGCGGTTGATCAAACCACGCTTGATTATGTTAAAGGTCGTCCCTTTGCTCCGCATTCATCCCAGTGGGATGCCGCGGTTGCTAACTGGCAAGATTTGCATTCAGATGTTGATGCGGTGTTTGATAAAATTGTAAGCCTAGATGCAAGCCAAATCAAGCCACAAGTAACATGGGGGACAAGCCCTGAAATGGTGATCGCAATTGATGAAAAAGTGCCAGATCCAGCACAAGAATCTGATCCAACAAAACGTGCAGGCATGGAAAAAGCCCTTATTTATATGGGATTAAAAGCAAATCAAGGCTTAGATGAGATTAAAATTGATCGTGTCTTTATAGGCTCGTGTACTAACTCAAGAATTGAGGATTTACGCGCCGCTGCAGAAGTTGCTGCGGGTAAAAGTGTTGCTAAAACTATAAAACAAGCTTTAGTCGTACCAGGATCTGGTCTAGTTAAAGCACAAGCTGAGGCGGAAGGATTAGATAAAATCTTTATCGCCGCAGGATTTGAGTGGCGCGAACCTGGATGTTCGATGTGCTTAGCGATGAATCCTGATCGCTTAGAGAGCGGTGAGCATTGCGCCTCAACTTCTAATCGCAACTTTGAAGGTCGTCAAGGTGCTGGAGGACGTACCCATTTAGTTAGCCCAGCGATGGCAGCAGCTGCCGCAATTAATGGGCATTTTGTTGATATTAGATCAATCTAAAAAGTTAAAATTTAAAATAGCTGGGTTTCTATAAATTATATTTTTCAAGGCTTGTGATTTTGTTAAAAGCGCAGAAAAAGCAACTTATAGATGTGCCCTAGCTCACTAAGGATAATAATTATGCAAGCATTTACCAATCATGAAGGGCTCGTTGTCGCGATAGATCAATCAAATATTGATACTGACGCACTTATCCCTAAACAATTTCTTAAATCAATCAAACGTACAGGATTTGGAGTTAATCTATTTGATGAATGGCGTTACTTAGATGTAGGAGAACCTGGTGCTGATTGTAGCAACCGCCCAATTAACCCAAACTTTGCTTTAAATTTCCCACGCTTTAAAGGAGCATCTATCTTATTAGTGCGGGAGAATTTCGGGTGTGGCTCATCTAGAGAGCATGCTGTTTGGGCACTTGAAGATTACGGTATCCGCACTATTTTAGCACCAAGCTATTCAGATATATTCTTTAATAATTGCTTTAAAAACGGAGTGCTACCTATGTGCTTGCCAGCTAAAACTATTGCCGAGCTATTTAATATTGTTGCCAATGAAGAGGGCTTTAAACTTACGGTTGATTTAGAGTCACAAACAGTTTATGTTAAGAATAACATACATATA
>BHEQ01000087.1 GCA_003864535.1 Gammaproteobacteria bacterium | reverse complement strand
TTTTCATAAGGTGATTTAGTCTTGTCATAACCGCCTGCTGTTGCAGAATCAACCATATATTGACCATTCACAATTAAAACAGGAGTGTGCGATAGTTTATACTGTTCTTTAACAATATTCTCTGCCCTTCCCATTTTCATTCTTACAGGGAATGAATCCCATGTTTTAATAAAATCATTTTGATTAATATTATAATTAGAAAAATATTCAGCCGCTTGCTCTTTAGTTTGCATTCTGATGTGTTTTACGTGGACTGCTTCAAAAGCTGCTATGTGCCCTTTTTCTAATTCCTTCATTGTTTCAAGGGTATAGTATACTTGCGCAAAAAAGCCCCAGATACGTTCGCCAGGCATTGCCATTTTAACAAACTCAATACGGTCATCTTTTGATTTAATCCAATTGGAAATCACAGGTTCAAACTGATAACAAAAACCACAGGTATATGAAAATAACTCTACTATTTCTATTTTACCATTATCAGGTGCAACTCTATCTGCGGTAACGCTCAGTTTTTTATAATCACGACCCTCTACAATTTGTGCATTGGCAATTCCAAATATGGATGAGAAGGCTAAACTAGTTCCTAAAACGATACTCATTAACTCTTGTTTCATTGATAAACCTCTTTAAATATACTAAAAATAGTGACTACATAGCTTTATAGCTTTATAGCTTTGAAGTGTAGTCACACAAAATAAAAAATTAAACTCTATAAACCCCTTATCAGGGGACTTTACCGCTCCAGCCCTTTAAAGTGGAGCTTGGGAGGGGTACTTTTCAGATACTTTTCAAATCCTTAACTTAATGGTGTTGGGGGCACCTATATTACTTCTAATTGCCCCATCATACCAAGTGTTTCATGCTCTAAAATATGACAATGGTACATTCTTAAACCTTTATGTGTTTGCAAAATATGCAGACGCACTGTTTCATATGGTTTAAGATTAACCGTATCTTTTAAAGCTGCAATAGGCACACTAAGCTTCCCATTAAGCTCAAAATCAATTACTTTAAATTGCTCACCATGGATATGGAAATTATGATCCATATGTGAGTTATTAAAAATAATCCACTCTTCTAATTCGCCGACCTTGCTCGTTAAATCTACACGCGCCATATCATGCTGCTTCCCATTAATAAAGAAATTCATCCCAGAACCCATCTCCATGGTTTCTGTATATTCCAATTTCTTAATTGATTTTGCGTTTGCATATTTTGGCAAGTCACGGAGTTTTGTAGGAATAGTAGGCATTGTTGATAGTTTTAAATTAACCTTAGCTAAATTACGCGTCGGTTCAACACCAACTGGTCCCATTTTTCCTCGATCATAAGCTAATGATTGTAAATAAACTGAACCTGTTTTTTTCGGTATGATCAATAGCTGCGCGCGCTCTCCAGGCGTAAGCAATAAATCTTCAATTTCAACTATCTCTTCAAGCAAACCGCCGTCAGTACCGATCAAGTAAACGGTTGCATCCGCGAGTGCTAATTTTAAATAACGCCCAGAACAGGCATTCCAAACTCGAACACGCGTAGCTTGATCTAAATTAATTTGAGGCTTATACGCGCCATTGATCAAGACAAACTGACCTTCACGCCCGTTCATCCAATCTATCATCGTATTATCGGCAATCTGTCCTTGTTCATCGAGCTTTAAATCCGAGATTAACCAGTTTTGCTCAGGAATATGCGCTAAAGGATCTTGTTTTGCGCGTACAATTAATGCGCCCGCCAATCCTCTAAATGCTTGCTCTGCAACTGTTTCATGCCCATGGGGATGATACCAATATGTCCCCGCGCAGCCCTGCGGCAAGGTAAAGGTATAAACTCTTGATTGACCTGATTTAACCTCATCTTGAGGGTTGCCATCTTGATCAGGCGGAACTGGTAAACCGTGCCAATGAATCGTACTTGCTTGAGGTAGATCATTTTGAAAAGTAATAGTTAAAGTATCGCCTTCATATACTTCAATTAATGGGCCTGGCACTTGTCCATTATATGCCCAAAAGATTGTCTTTAAATCAGGAACAAGCTCAACTGATGCAGGCTTTGCTTGCAGATGCGCAACAAACTGTCCTGAAACTGTTGATTGATTTTTAAGTGAATTTAACGCAGGCAAGGCTTGATCTTGCGGAAATTTTGCCTCTGGAAACAGCTGCCCATCAATCATGCGCATTTTTTTAGTGTCAGCTTGCGCCGTCGCATTTCCATCTCCATGATCCATGCTGCCATGATCCATATTGTGCATATCATGCATTTGAGCAAAGCTTTTACCCGTTATAATTGCGGCAGCACTTAACGCGGCCCCTTTCAAAAAAGTTCTGCGCTTAAAGTTTGCACTTTGCAAATCATTATTTTTTTTCATAACTAAATCCTTAAATATATAAAATATAAAATATAAAATATAAAAAATACAACTTAAATATTAATAGTTTTATAGCTTAGAGGATTTTGGTGGACGAATCTCAGGTTTGATCTGGCGTGTTTTTAAGTTTGATGAAAATTCTTGAAAAATTGAGATTGGAGAAGGTATAAAAGAAAAGTATTCCACACAAAAATTCAGCGCAAAACATGCGTGACAATGTAAATTAATTGAACAATGCGGCTCTGCATCAGAGCCTAATATTGAAGCTGGTTTGGATATATGATGCTTTGTTTTTTGCAAATTATCTTGTGCATTATTTTGTGCATTATCTTGTACATTATCGTGCAGATAATAATGCACACTCACTTGATTTATCTTTGTGAGTGCTTGAGAAAATACAGGATTAATTGTATTGACACATAATGTGAATATAAGTCCAAAATATATCCACACTAATCTAGATGATTGCATAACATACCTTTAAAAACACATCATCTTAAGCTCTAAGGCTTTATGCCCTGCATATAAGCTGCGAGTGCCTTAATATCAGCATCAGATAAACGCTCCGCAATATCACGCATTACTCGATTTATATCATTCTTACGTATATTATTTCTAAAATTTAACATCTGTTTAGATGTATATGCAGCTTGCTGCCCTGCAATAACAGGATATTTAGCAGGACCATTCCCAAGTCCAGATGGACTATGACATGCAGTGCAAGCAGGAATAGAGCGGGCTAAATCGCCACCACGATATAGATCTTCACCACGTTTAACTAAAGCCTTATCCTCGCTCATAATCCCTTCTTTAACTGGATTACTTGAAAAAAATGCAGCTACATCTAAAATATCTTGATCAGATAATAAGCCAGCTTGCATACTCATAAGAGGATCAATCCGCAATGCCGTTTTTGGGTCTTTAGAGCTTGCTCTAAGCTCCGTGATTTGTTTAATAATATACTCAGCATGCTGCCCTGCTAATTTAGGAAAAACAGGGCCTGGAGAACCTGTACCATCAGGACCATGACAAGCTGAACAGACTAATTTTGACTTTGCTTCTCCAGCGATAGGATCTCCAATCATTGGATCACTAGCTTGAGCCATAGACACACCCATAAGTTGGGCTCCCAAAATAGAACTAATAACTATAAGTTTAATGATACGACTCACAGATGACTCCTTGTGCAATAATTATACGTTAATAAAATTTGATATTTTCTTAAATATAATTTTTAAGAAATTATATGATAAAAATAAGTGGTGCTTTACATAAAATACCTACAGTACTTTAAGTACTTTAAGTGCTTACAGTGCTTGCGGTACTTGCTCAACTTTAACAATCCAGCCTTGTGGTGGGTTAATATCGCCAAACTGAATTCCTGTTAATAAAGTATAAAGCTTCTGCGTAAGCTCGCCTATTGGATGTTCGTTACTGTGCTTAAATTGATGTAACTTATCTTCATGCAAGATTGATTTAATCGGTGTGATCACAGCTGCAGTCCCACAAGCTCCAGCTTCTTTGAACTCATCTAAATTATCAATAAAACAATCACGCTCAGCCACCGCCAAACCTAAAACATGCTCGGCTAAATACAGTAAAGAATATTTAGTTATACTAGGTAATATAGACGCTGATTTAGGGGTTACAAACTCATTATGATGGGTTATTCCAAAAAAATTAGCCGCGCCAACCTCTTCAATTTTAGTGTGTGTTTGTGGATCAAGATAAATACAATCTTTAAAGCCTTGTCCAAGCGCTTGCTTATTTGGCAATAAACTTGCAGCGTAATTCCCGCCAGCTTTAGCAGCTCCCGTACCTACTGGGGCTGCTCTATCAAAATTTGTAGTACAAAAAGAGACCGCTGTAATTCCATCTTCAAAATAGCTCCCAACAGGGCAAACAAAAATGCAAAATACATACTCATCCGCAGCTTTTACCGCCAAAGTATCCCCAATACCTAGCATTAATGCGCGTATATATAAGCTTGCACCTGTTCCGTATGCTGGCACTAGAGATTCATTTGCATGAACCACTTGGACGCAAGCTGCAATAAACGCATCTACCGTTAACGATGGCATCAGCAATCTTGCACAGCTCGCTTGCATACGCTGTGCATTTTGATCAGGTCTAAATAAATTAATCGTGCCATCAGCGGCTCTATAAGCTTTTAAACCTTCAAAACATTGCTGCCCGTAATGTAGTGCCGTTGCAGCTTCACTAAGCGTTAATTGATTATTATCTGATAATACTGAAGGCTGCCACGCACCATCTTTAAAATACTGAAGATAGCGTAATGGAGAATTAGAATACACAAAACCTGTCACACTCTTCATTTTACTTCCTTTGATATAAAGAACACACTGATGGGCGCGCTAATACTCGTAATGAATAGGCTTGAATTTCCTGTGCATTTTCTGGAAATTCAATATTAAAGATTTGACTCCAATGAAATAAAGGGGCAAGGGCTGCGTCAACAATCATAAAATCTTTATCTTGAAAAAAATATTTACCTTCAAATAAACTATTAGAGCGTAAAAAAATCTCTTGTATTTGCTTGATTAAAATCTTATCTTTGCCTTTCTTGAGAATTAGTTTTTCCATTACAAGATACCATTCTTGAGTAATCTTCTTAAGAACCAAACGGAAACGACTCCGCATAACAGGATCATTTGGATAAAAAGAAGGATAGGGATGGCGCTCATTAATATACTCTAGAATAATATCCGCAAAATAAATCCCAGCTTCGCGTGAATTAAAAGCAGGTAAAATCATCTGCGGATTAAAATCCAATAGTGCCTCGGGGGGGCAGCTTATATCTACGATGCAGCGATCATGAGCGATATGCTTCTCAATCATTCCAATACTGACACGATCCGCTTCTAATGAATTTTTCAGCATGTATAGTGTCGTCGTTAATGGATGCGTTATCATGAATATGCCTTTAGGATATATTGCATTAGATTAATGAACATCCTTCCAATATTCTCTATTGAGTAAATAGGCAAATATCATAAAGATAAATAAGAAAAATAGAACCCAAGGACCATACTTAGCACGCTGTATCTGTGCAGGTTCAGCCACATAGCTTAGAAAATTAGTTAAATCTCCTGCCATTGCATTATATTCATCAGCATTTAACTTGCCCTCACCTGTTGCTTTAAGCTCGGTAATAGTTTGAAGCATCTTACAATTTTCATCATCTTCCGCGCTACAGCCTTTAGGTAGGTTTTGTGCATATACCGCAACCTGCGGACCTTGTAACTCTAAAAGAACATGCGGCATTCCAACTAATGGGAAGGCAATATTATTCACACCATACGGGCGGCTTGGGTCAAGATAAAAAGTACGCAAGTAAGTGTAGATGTAATCAGCTCCACGCGCCCGAACTATTGTGGATAGATCAGGAGGAGCGGTACCAAACCAGACTTTGCCGTCGCTACGTTTCATTGCTGTGTAAATTAAATCACCAAATTTTGATGGTTTAAATTCACCGTCATGACTTGAATAGCTCCCAGTTAAAATGAGATTTTCTTTAGTTAATTTTTCAGATAAACCAATATCACGCGCAGTCGTATTAAAGCGTTGGAATTCAATTGAATGGCATCCTTGGCAGTAATGCATAAATGCTTCCGCACCTTTTTGGAGTGATTCTTTATCTTTCACATTTATTGGAGCTTTATAATTAGTAAACTTAGCTTCTGCAGCGTTACTAAATACACCAATACCTAAAGATAAACCTAAGGATAATCCTAGAACTAGTTGTTTAATTAGTTTTCTCATTTTTTGCTCCCCCATGTAACGCGCTCTGGAACAGGTTTTACTTTATCCATTTTTGACCAGAATGGCATTCCAATAAAGAATGCAAAATAAAATATACCACAAACCTGTGCCAATATAGTCCGCGAATATGATGTTGGAACAACACCTAAATAACCTAAAGTCACAAATGAGATTACAAATAGGGTCAACATTACTTTGGTGATCCGACCTTTATAACGCACTGATTTAACAGGGCTGCGATCAAGCCATGGGAGGAGAAACAAGAAGATGATAGAAGCACCCATCGCTATAACTCCCCAAATCTGAGTTCCCATATACGACGGTACCGCACGCAAGATGGAATAAAATGGAGTGAAATACCAAACAGGAGCAATATGTTCAGGTGTTTTAAACGGGTTTGCAGGCTCAAAATTAGCATGCTCTAAGAAATAGCCGCCCATTTCAGGTGCGTAAAAAATTATTAAAGCAAAAAAGAATAAAAATACTGATAGGGCAAAAATATCATGCACGGTGTAATAAGGGTGGAATGGAATACCATCTTTAGGAATGCCTTTCTCATCTTTGCATTCTTTAATCTCAATCCCATCAGGATTATTTGAGCCAACTTCATGCAATGCTAAAATATGTGCTACAACCAAGCCTACTAAGACAAGCGGTAGGGCAATCACATGGAGAGCAAAAAAGCGACTTAAGGTTGCTTCAGAAATAACATAATCACCTTTAATAAATTCAGAGAGGGTATCTCCGATATAAGGTACTGATCCAAACAGAGAAATAATTACTTGCGCTCCCCAATACGACATCTGACCGTAGGGCAAAATATATCCCATGAATGCCTCAGCCATTAAGACAACATAAATTAGCATCCCAAATAACCAAACTAGCTCACGTGGTTTACGGTAAGAACCATATAACATGCCGCGGAACATATGCAAATAAACAACAAGAAAGAAAGCTGATGCGCCTGTGGAATGCAGATAACGAATTAGCCACATCCAATCAACATCGCGCATAAGTAATTCAACAGATGCATAAGCAATTGGAATACCAGTTGCGCCAAGTGCACCATCTGGTTTATAGTGCATTGTCAGCCAAATACCTGTAATAATTTGATTTACTAGGATAAATAGAGCTAAAGAGCCAAAAATATACCAAATATTAAAGCTCTTCGGTGCATAATATTCACTTAAATGTTCTCTATACATTTTAGTTAAAGGAAAGCGGGCATCAATCCAGCCTAATAAACCTTTTGTACCTGGATGTGGACTAGACATTTTCGCCTCCAACTGTTGTGATTGTATCGTCACCGATCAAGATTCGCGTTGCATCAAGATATTTATGTTTGGGCACAACTAAATTAGTTGGTGCGGGTAATCCTGTATAAATCCGTCCAGCTAGATCAAATAAAGAGCCATGACAAGGGCAAAAAAAGCCACCCTTCCAATCAGGACCTAAATCCACAGGTGCAACCTCTGGTCGATATGTTGGGGAGCAGCCTAAATGCGTACAAATCCCAACAAGAACCAAAATTTCAGGCTTGATTGAGCGCACATCATTAGTTGCATAATCAGGTTGCTGCTTATACTTGGTTGAATCGACATCAACTAGCTTTGAATCTGGAATTAATTTCAAATCAGCAAGCATTTTAGGGGTGCGGCTTAAAACCCAAACAGGTTTACCTTGCCATTCTACCCTCAATAAATCAC
>BHEQ01000086.1 GCA_003864535.1 Gammaproteobacteria bacterium | reverse complement strand
CATTAATAGAGAGTAAATCCTCATTAGTTTTTTTAGAAAATCCAAAAAACATATCAATTGGAATCAATTCATTTTTTAATTTAATACATGAGTTATCTTCGATTTCAACTACGTTATATTTTTTTAAAAAATCAGTATAAGAGGGGCTTTTATTCGCTTCTGAGACTAAGGTAAGAATTAAAGAGTGAGCATTTTTTGATTGTTTATATTTTGATCTAAACATTTTCATTCCTAAGTAATTTATCCGTAAATTAAAATAAATGCGATTCATGTTTGTGGAAATGTATCGTGTAGTGTTTTTCTTTGATAACAACAAATAACAGAATCTAATTGATCATATAATGATGCATATTGAATTACTAATCGCTAGTATGCCTTACTTTATCTTGAATATCTGAGCGAACTAACTGCATATGTTCTAAATTCTGATTATGCCAAGTAATACCAAGCATACGCATATGATCACATGTAAGATACGATTTAAAATTACTGATAGTTGAGATAGAGTTTTATATAATTTTATAATAATTATTGAATTATTATAAAATTCTTGCAATCTTAATTTAACAATGTTTAAATATTGTCATTATTTTCAAAATCTAACTCAAAGTAAGGGCTTTATTATGATTTGGTTTATGAGTTTTATAATATTATCGGTTAGCTTCCTAATGCTTGATTTTCCCATAATTGAGTTATTGTTGGCATCTATTGCTTTAAGCTTTGTTAATTACTTTGCCCATCTATTTACTTTAAAACAGGTAAAAAGTGAGATTAAAAAGCAATTAGAAAAGATGCAAAATCCTGATCAGGCTAATCTCTTAGCCGAGGAGGAGGAGGAGGAAGAACTGACAGCTGTCGCGCCGCCTCCAATCTTAGCGATGCTAAGTATACCGACACAAACTCAAGAGCCGCCGCTAGATGAGATAATCAAGCTTGATAAAATAGCTATTCCAGATATAAATTTAAACTTAGATATAAGTCCGCAGCTAAAACTTGATATTCCACCACTAGATATTCCACCGCAGATCCTTCTCCCAGAAATAGCAATTCAAGTACCTGTAGATACTATTGATTATAAGCGCATCCAGCAAATATGGGATAAGGCTTGGCTATGGCTTAAGGGTGCAAATATATTAGTTATAATTGGCGTGGTTATTTTATTTTTAGGGGTTTCATTTTTATTAAAAGCTATTGTTTCACGTGGATTATTTCCACTGGGATTACGCTATATATTTGTGGCAATCGGTGCGGCAAGCTTATTGGGAATCGGCTGGTATTTGCGGAATAAAGTTAGAGGCTATGCGCTGATTTTACAAGGTGGTGGCATCGGCTTATTGTATTTACTTTTATTTTCTGCGCATAGGCTCCATGAGGTCATACCAAGAATGGAGATTGCGTTTGGATTAATGTTTATTGTTTGTGCTTTTTCCGTGTTTTTAGCACTGTTGCAAGATGCGCGAACGCTTGCATTTATGGGGAGTATGGGTGGATTTTTAGCACCTGTTTTAATCTCAAGTAATAGTGATAATTATGTAGGCTTATTTAGCTATTACGCTATTTTAAATTCTGGAATTTGTGTGATTGCATATTTTAAAAGCTGGCGTTCTTTAAATCTATTAGGCTTTGTCTTCACGCTCTGTATTGGCGCAACATGGGGAGTAAATAATTATACTGCGGCAAAATTCGCGACAACAGAGCCATTTCTCATCCTCTTTTTTCTATTTTATGTAGGGATTGGGATTAATTATGCGAAACAACAAGCCCTAGAGATATTCTCAAACCCGCAACATCAAGAATATAAACGCTATATTGATGGTACTTTAATTTTTGGAGTGCCCCTAGCTTTCATGTTATTGCAAAATGGACTACTTAAAGATACACAATATGGAATGGCATATAGCTCTTGTGCGCTAGCGTGTTTATATTTTAGTCTGGCATACTATTTTAGAGCGGAGATTAAAGGGCAACTTAAGTTATTGTTTGAGTCATTATTAGGTTTGGGCATACTCTTTGCGACCTTAGCTATTCCTTTAGCTCTAGAAGGAAATCTAACTGGCACGATTTGGGCTGTTGAAGGTGCACTTATTTTGTGGGTTAGTTTACGTCAGCGGCATCTGTTTGGGCTTGTAACTGGTATCGCATTGCAAATTATTGCAGGAATTATCCTCTTTATATCACTCAATGACTTATCTTATCTTCAAATCCAAGAAAACAAGGAGATGTTTATCCCATTTCTAAATAGCCATTATATAGGGATATTAATGCTAACAATTGCGGGTATATTTAGCGGATGGAACTTACAATCAGCGCAATTTAAAGAATGGTTAGTGCAAAAAATAGGGCAAGAGAACTCTGATTATTTTCCTAATGCTGTCGGATTATGGGGATTTACATGGTGGCTTGGTGGCAATATTTATAATATGGATCTGTATATATTATCAACTCTTATGCAGTTACAAATATCTCTTATCCTGATTATAACAACAACATGGATCGTATTTGGCTTAGCACAGGGCTTTAAACAAATTCATGGCTGGCAACAAGCGCGATATATTGGCATTTTACAAACACCTGCATTAATCTTTATTTTTGCACTTTGGGCGAATTCTTTTATAGCACAATATATACAACTCTCACAGCTCCCTTTCCCTGCGCCATTATCTATATTTTCTGGAGCATTAATCTGGATGCTCGCTCTATCTTCTAATTATATTTGGCTATATAAACAACAGACGCTTCTATTTTCTAATTGGGAAAGTAAAATCACCAAGCTCTGGCACATCTTAAGTTTTTGGTTAATTTGTGGATTAATCGGTTTACAAGTGATGCGTATTATTCAGATTTATGAGATACACAGTATGCAGCGTTTTTATGTAATCGGCTTGTATTTAGCTATTTTATTACTTACTTTACTTCATGTAAGCAAGCTTAAATTATTAAGTAAATGGCTAACAAACTATATGCACGAATATGTATTAATTACCGCTCTTCCTTTATTATGCGGATGCTTGCTGTGGAGCTTAACTAGTTTAAAATATGCAGGAGATGGTTTATTTACCGCTTTTAATCTCACTCAAATAATTGTTTTTATAGCAATATGGCAGTGGTTACTTGAGATGCGGAAGCTGTTAGGTTTAAAATATGCTCAAAAAATACTCTATATTTTTGTCGCAATAATATTTGTATGGCTTAATGCGACCTTATTGCGCGGCTTGAATCATTACATGGGCATAGATTATTCATTAGTGAGTATGGCTAATAATTTAAGCACACAAATGTATTTTATTGGATTATGGAGCATGATAGTTTTAGGAGTAGTGCTCTGGTCTATAAAATCTAAAAATCAAAATCAAAATGATGAAAATGATGAACAAAAATCTTTGCCGAGCATATTATCTGTACCAATTTTGCTTAAATTAATTACACCGTTAACTATCACTTTATGGTTTTGGAGTGTGTATACAAGCTTTGCTAGAGAAGCTATCGATTGGGCGGGCATACCGCTGCTTAATTGCTTGGATGCTTTAATTATCACAATTAACATTCTGTTTTTCGCATGGTTAAATTGTGCTAAAGCAATCAACTGGCTTGATGATATTCGTTTAAAAATGCAGTTAATAGGTATCGCTGGATTATTTTTATGGCTAAATGCGGCTTTATTGCGCGGCTTGCATCATTACATGGGCATAGATTATTCATTAGTGCGTATGACTAATAATTTAGGCACGCAAATGTATTTTATTGGATTGTGGTGCATTATAGTTTTAGGAGTAGTTCTCTGGTCTATAAAATCTAAAAATCAAAATCAAAATCAAAATCATGAAAATGATGAACAAGAATCTTTGCCAAGCTTATTATCTGTACCAAATTTGCTTAAATTAATTACACCGTTAACTATAACTTTATGGGGTTGGAGTGTATATGCAAACTTTGCTAAAGAAGGTATCGAGTGGGCGGGTATACCGCTGCTTAATTGCTTAGATGCCTTAATTATCACCATCAACATTCTGTTTTTTGCATGGTTAAATCGTGCTAAAGCAGTCAACTGGCTTGATGATATTCGTTTAAAAATGCAGCTAATCTGCGCCGCTGGATTATTTTTATGGCTCAATGCCTTTATGATCCGCACTTTGCATCATGCTTTAGGACTTACTTATTCTTTCCGAGTATTAATCGCATCGATGCCTGTCCAAGCGGCTTTATCTTTATTGTGGGGATCATTAGCTTTAATTATGATGATTATTGCGGTAAAACGTGCGCTAAGATCACTGTGGTTTGTAGGTATAGGTTTGATTATATTAACAGTTGGCAAACTATTTTTAGTTGAGCTTGCTAATATAGGTGGCACGGCAAGAATTATCTCCTTTATTGGAGTCGGTGTATTATTGTTGATTATTGGTTATTTTGCACCATTACCACCTGAGAATACGGATCAAGAGGAAGTAGATGATGATCTAGTCGCTGACAATCTAGATACACGTGATTAATAGTAGATCCAGAAGCTTGGGAGACCTTTAAAGCTCCTCCCCTGCGAAGGGGAGGTTGGGAGGGGTTCTTTTAAATGGCGTTGCAGCTAGAAGGAATTTTATAATTCCCCTATTTTTTTCAGTTGAGTTTCCAATTCATTAAGAGTATTAAGCATTTCTTTAAGCTTTCCTTGTTCCTTTTCAACTACTTGCACTGGGGCTTTGTCGGTAAAGCCTTTATTTTTAAGCTTTGCATCTAGTTTTTCAATCTCAGGACTTAGTTTATTAAGCTCACGGGTTAACCTTGCAAGCTCCTGATCTTTATCGATTAATCCTGCGAGTGGGATTAATAAACGTAACGCTCCAACTAAAGCAACCGCAGATTCTGGGGCTACGCCTGCACACGCGCTTAAAGATTCTAAACGCCCAAGCTTTAATAAGGAGGTTAGATTTTGCTTGATGCGGATTTGATCAAGCTCGCTCGCATTTTCAAATAAAACCGTTAAAAGCTTGCCGGGAGCGATATTCATCTGCGCGCGAATTTTGCGAATTTCAAGCAGTATACTTTGCACCCAGAGCATTTCTGCCTCTACCACTTCATTACGCATTGTTATTTCAGGATATGATGCAACTGAAATGCTTATATGTGTTTTAAATTGGGGCGCAATAGTTACTAGTTTTTGCCAAATCTCTTCAGTTATATACGGCATAAATGGGTGTAATGCTTTTAATATCGCATCTAACACAAACATCAAATTATAACGCGTTGCATCTTTTTGATTATCAGGAACATTCCCATTTAAAACAGGCTTAGCAAGCTCTAAATACCAATCACAAAACTCATTCCAAGTAAATTCATAAATAACTTGAGTTGCAAGATCAAAACGATAATCTTTTACATAACGATTAAGCTCACTTAATGTAAAATCTAAACGCGATAAAATCCATTCATCAGCGAGAGATAAATGTGCTAAAGCAAGCTTGCCGCTATGCTCAGGTAATTTTTGTTCTTCTGTATTCATAAATACAAAACGCGCTGCATTCCAGATTTTATTACAAAAATTTGAATAACCTTCAATGCGTCCAACATCAAAAATAATATCGCGCCCATTCGTTGCAAGTGCGGTAAACGTAAAGCGCAGCGCATCTGTTCCAAAGGCTTTAATCCCATCAGGAAAATGCTGCCGCGTTGATTTTTCAATCCCTGCTGCCATTTGTGGCTGCATTAAACCTGTGGTACGTTTGATAACTAAACTTTCAAGATCAATACCATCAATTAAATCAATAGGGTCTAGAACATTCCCTTTAGATTTACTCATTTTTTGACCATCTTGATCACGAATTAATCCATGAATATAAATCTCTTTAAATGGAATCTCATCTAAAAGATGCATTCCCATCATGATCATCCGCGCAACCCAAAAGAAAATAATATCAAAACCAGTAACTAGTACTGAAGTTGGGTAAAATGTTTTAAGATCAGCGGTTTGATTTGGCCATCCAAGAGTTGAAAACGGCCATAAAGCAGATGAGAACCATGTATCGAGCACATCTTCATCTTGAGTTAATACTATGATATCTGCAAGTTTATATTTAGCGCGTATAGCCGCTTCACTCTCACCAACATAAATATTGCCATCAAGATCATACCACGCAGGAATGCGGTGTCCCCACCATAATTGGCGCGAAATACACCAATCTTGAATATTATTCATCCATTCAAAATAAGTTTTATCCCAGTTTTCAGGAACAAACTTAATTTGCTTAGATTTAACAACATCTATAGCAGGTTTTGCTAGGGTTTTCGCATCAACATACCATTGATTGGTAAGATAAGGCTCTATAATTTGATTAGTACGATCACACCGTGGAATCTTTAAAGTATGCGCTTCTATTTTCTCAAGTAAACCTGCATTTTTAAAATCTTCAACAATTTGCGCACGTGCGACAAATCTATCCAGTCCTTGATATTTCTCAGGCATATCTGTATTGATACTTGCATCATCATTAAAAATATTAAGCATAGGGAGATTGTGGCGTTTGCCCATTTCATGATCATTAAAATCATGCGCAGGCGTAATTTTAACGCAGCCTGTTCCAAAGTCAGGATCCACATAATCATCTCCAATAATTGGGATGAGACGCTCACAAAAAGGTAGGGCTATCATTTTTCCAATTAGATGCGCATACCGCTCATCATTAGGATTAACCGCCACAGCACTATCGCCAAGCATAGTCTCAGGACGCGTGGTTGCCACGGTTAAATATTGCGTCGTTCCAGAAATTGGGTAACGCAAATACCACATAGAGCCTTGCTCTTCACTAGATTCAACCTCTAAATCTGAAACTGCTGTTTTAAGAACAGGATCCCAATTGACTAAACGCTGCCCTTTATAAATCAACCCTTGCTCATAAAGTTTAATAAAAACAGTCTGCACGGATTTAGACAAGCCATCATCCATCGTAAAACGCTCGCGCGACCAATCAGGACTTGCCCCAAGGCGGCGCAGCTGCTGGGTTATCTGTCCGCCTGATTTTTCTTTCCACTCCCAAATACGCTTCACAAACGCAGTGCGCCCAAGCTCTTGGCGGCTAAGACCTTCTTGATTTAATTGACGCTCAACGACCATTTGCGTTGCAATCCCAGCATGATCCATACCGGGTTGCCATAAAGTATTATGCCCATGCATCCGATGATAGCGGGTTAGAAAATCCATAATCGTATCTTGAAAAGCATGCCCCATATGCAAAGTGCCCGTTACATTAGGCGGTGGGATCATGATACAAAAAGAGTCTTTATCTACATTACCATTCGGTGCAAATAAGTTATTTTTTTCCCAAAATTGATACCAATCTTGTTCTATTTTGGCAGGCTGATAAGTTTTGTCCATGTAGATCCTAAAATATTGTGCTAATTAAAGAAAAGGGCTTCAAATAGCACAATTATAGCATTTTTAAATCCAACCAACGCGTGCGAGCCCTAAAATCATTAACAAGCTAAGAACAACGCCACCTACGCCCAAAATAACCCCAACTAACGCCATCTGCTTGGTTTGAATCATGCCTGATGCATGCGCTAATGCATTTGGCGGAGTGCTAATTGGTAGTGACATTCCTAAAGATGCAGCAAAAGTAACAGTTAAGATCAGCGTTTTAGCACCGCCTAAACTCTCTAATCCTGACATAGAACCTGCTAACACCGCCATTAAAGGTAAGAGTAAGTTTGCCGTAACGGTATGTGACATAAAATTTGCCATCGTAAGTGCTAAGGCTATCGCGCCTATTATCACCCAAATTGGTGACATGCTCTCAAACGGAATACTGGTAACAAGGCGCCGCGCTAAGCCTGTTTTATCTAGCGCAAGTCCTAAGGCTAAACCGCCTGAGACGAGCCATAAAACATCCCATGATATTTTTTTAAGATCATCTTTAGTAATAACTTTAGTGGCGGTAAATACCGCAATAGGAATAATAGCGACGACATTAGAGT
>BHEQ01000085.1 GCA_003864535.1 Gammaproteobacteria bacterium | reverse complement strand
CGTATTTTAGATAAGCCACTTGATCTAGATAGCCTTGAGATGCCACAAGGCGCAAAATATTTAAACTCACCTGAGACACCATTTTTTCATAAAGGGGATGAATTATATGGTCTGTATGAAATGCGGATGCAATTACGCCAAATAGAATATGTAATTGTTGTTGAAGGCTATATGGATGTTCTAATGCTCGCAAATTTTGGCATTGAAAATGTAGTTGCAACACTTGGCACCGCAACCTCAACTCATCAGATCGAGCGTTTATTTAAAGTTTGCAAGCGTATAGTTTTTTGTTTTGATGGAGATCGGGCAGGTAAAGATGCTGCTTGGAAGGCACTTAATTCTGGTCTTGCAACTTTAAAAACAGGGCGTGAGCTCGCATTTTTATTCTTGCCAGATGGTGAAGATCCTGACTCTTTAGTCCAAAGTGAAGGTAAAGAGCTCTTCTTGGAGCGCGTAAATCATGCCATAAGCTTATCTCAATATCTTTTAGATCATTTAGAGATAAGCGTTAATAGTGATTCTTTAGAAGGACGTTCTGAGGTTTTATCTTTAGGTAATAAATTAATTGCACAATTGCCAGATACGCCTTTAAAAGATATGTTGTACGAGAGTTTAAGAGAGCGTTTAGATATCAGCGAAGCGGTATTTACCAAGCACACCAAAACTTTAGGGACTCAATCTGATCATAATAATAATGATTACGGACATGAGAATACACAACAGAATTTACCCAAGAAATCTTATCAGTTTGCGAGTTTTAAAAAATCAGCGCACCTAAATACTCCATATTTCAAAATGCGCTATGCAGAAAAACAAGCAAAATTTAAATATAAGAATTTTGATTTATTAGAAAATAAACAAATATTTCCAAATAATGTAAGTTTTTTTGAACGCCCACGCGGTAAAGTTGAAAAAGCTTTAATTATTATTTTGGGGAATATTGGTTTTGCAAGACGCTTAAAAACAGTTGATTTTTTAATAAATGCCAAGACATTTGGTGCCAGTTTATTATTTTCGGTGATACGCAGTATTCAAACTCAAACTCATATTCAAAACAGCGCCCAATTATTACAACATTTTGAAGGGCTCGAAGCGCAATCATGGTTATTGGATTTGACACTAGCAGAGCATATTTTTGAAGATGAACAGCTCCAATATGATGAGTTAGTTGGGATTTTAGTAAATTTGCATCAAGAAAATGATCCTAAGTTACTTGCCTTAAATAAATTAAGATCAGGGGAAACTTTAACTGAGGAAGAATTAAGTGTGATTAGGTTGAAAGATTAAAAAGCTCAGCTTATTCTCAAGCTTTATTACATATTAATAGCGTATGCCCAATTCCTAATCCGTCAATATCTTGTTCAATATTAAATCCTGCTTTATGCAGACAAGCATAAAAAACACGTGAATGATAAAAACGACTATTACCATTTGCCATGCAAGTAAAATAAAGCGAGCTGGCATTTAAACTCAAGGCTCCAGCTTCATAAGGCTGCCTATCCCAAAATGTTTCTAAAATACAAATTCTTGAATTATCTTTCATGTTTTGATGAATGAGTGTGAGAATATGCATAATTTGATCTTCACTGAAGCAATCTAAAAACTGACTCATCCACCAAATATCAGCTTGATCAGGAAGTTTTGTTGCTTTTAATAAATCAACAGGATAAGTTTTTATGCGCTCACTAAAACCTTCTTTTGAAATATTAGTCAAAGCGATACTTGTCTGTTGTGGCAGATCTAAAATAGTCACAACTACATCAGGATCGTTTTTAACGCAGCATAAAGCCCATTTACCTGTATTGCCACCAACATCATAAATATGTTTTGGTTTTAGAATCGAGATATGCTTGAAGGCACTATCAAAAGCTGCTGATGAATAAAAGTGATCAAATGCAAACCAGCTATCTTGAGCTTTTTTGGGGAGCTTGCTAAGTGCTGGGTAAATAGTTTCCCAATTTCCAAATACAGAAAGACCCACTGGAGTTTCTGTTTCCAATGCTTTTTTTAAGTGAAACATACCTTCATAGCAAACATCTTGAGTGAAATCCATATTTACTCGTGTCATCGTATCATGAAGAAGATAGTGTCCTGTTTTTGCCAAGAAAAACAGATCGTCACGCTGATATACGACGTGACAACTTAAGCCAACATCTAATAATAGTTGAACCGCATATTCATTTAGTGAACAACTTTCTGTAATCTGTGTGCAGCTTAAACCAGTTTTTAATGCTTGATCTAGTAAGGTTAAAATACCGCTCTCACGAAGATTTAGAGCTGCTTGGAATAACATAGGTGCAAAAGCTAGTTTTTGTGCATTTGTAATTGCCTCTAAAGCACTTAAAGAGTCTCTATCATAGCCATAGTTTATTGTTTTATTTTTATTTTTATTTTTATTTTTATTCAAAATTATATCCTTTAAGGATTGGGTAACTACTCAGCAGTCTTAACATATTCATTTTTATAGACTACATGTTAAATAATGATGACTTTAAATGCTGAATTTGACATTCCACCCCCCTAAATCCCCCCTTTGCAAGGGGGACTTACTCCTCCCCTTGCAAAGGGGGAGGTTGGGAGGGGGTTGCTTTTTTAGCTGCTGAGTAGTTACAGGAAACAATATATGCAAAACAAATTATTAGATAAGGTTGATAATTCAAGTGAACTGATACCGCATTCTAAATTAGGAATTACTGTATTTGTACTTGCTTTACTCTCTCTTATTTTACTAATTATTTCATTTTTAGCTTACTGCCAAGTAACTCCTGGATCGGGAGACTTTGTCGCGATTGCGCTTTTTTTTCTTGGGTTTATTGCAGCTGTGATATTAAGCTTAGTGAGCTTAATAATAGGATGTATTATTTTACAATATAAACATAAAAAACATACTTATACTAAACTAGGAATTAGCTTGTCTGTCTTAGAGTTATTAGTTGGAATAATTGTGATTTTAATGCTTCATCTTGGGATTTGATAAATCATTTTAGGGTTCACTACAATTAAGAGCTTATGTTTTACTAAAAAATACAATTTAACAATGACATATAATGATTTAGCTAGGTTTTATCAATGTTTAAAATTAATTTAAGCCATAATTAAAATGTGCTACTAAATAAGTAATTTACAACATTTTAAAAATCTAGAATTTTAACCCGAGCCTTTTTGTGATATCTTAGACAAGTTTTTTTACAAGATTATTTTTGATTTATTTCACTGAGGACTATTATGTCTAACCTTTTCTTTAAAAAATGCATGATCGCAGGAGTATTTACAATCGCGATAAATACATGCACTTATGCACAATCTTTTGTTATCTCTGATTTGAAGGTAAATGGTCTTGAGCGCTTAAATTCAGCCGTTGTTTTTGAAAATATCAATGTCCAAACAGGAAAAACGCTTAACTCGAGCAAGTTCCCTGAAATGATTAAATCACTATATGCAACAGGCTTATTTGAAGATGTCTCTTTATCGCGCCAAGGCAATGTTTTAGTTATTAATGTTAAAGAGCGTTCCTCCATTAGTGAAATTGTCTTCACGGGCAATAAAGATATTAAAACCAACAAGCTGAATGAGATTTTGCGTGGGATTAACTTTTATCCTGGACAGGTTTTTGATGTTGCGCATTTAGATGAGATCATAAAAAATCTCTATCAATCGTATGAAACTCGCGGTAAATATTCAACAAGAATTAGCACAAATATTGTACCGTTGCCACGCAATCGTGTGCGTGTAGAGTTTGATGTTTCTGAGGGGCGTACCGCTCTTATTAAAGAAATAAATATAACGGGAAATAATGAATATTCTGATCGAAAATTAAAAAAACAACTAGATACAGGGGTAACTAACTTTGGCTCAATAATTAGCCAAAATGACCGTTTCTCCCAAGAAAAACTCGATAAAGATCTTGAAAAAATCCAAGGATTCTATAAAGATCGTGGCTATATGAAATTTGAGGTAAATGCATCAGATACAGCATTAACACACGATGGTCGCCAGATTCATATAGATATTGATATTAATGAAGGTAATCGTTATAAAGTTATAGGTTTTGAAATTAGCGGCAATACCGTTGTTCCAAAAGAAGAGCTACTCAAATTAATAGTTGCCAAAAAAGGCAAGCCTTATAGCCATAAAAAAATTCAAGCGAGTATTAAAGCTATTCAAGATCGTATTGGGGATGAGGGCTACGCTTTTGCACGGGTAAATGCTATTCCTGATATTGATGAAGAGAACAAAACCGTCTCATTTATACTTGCGATAGATCAAGGCGAACGCGCTTATGTCCGCAATATTATCATAACTGGCAATGAGCGTACCCAAGATGAGGTGTTCCGCCGCGAAATGCGCCAAATGGAAGGAAGTTGGTTTGTTACGCGCGATGTTGAGCGTTCACGCATGCGTATCCAACGCCTCGCATATGTTGAGAATATTGAGGCGAATGTGAAGCAAATTGGAAATGATCAAGTTGATATTGAATATAAGGTTGCAGAGCGTTCCGCAGGCTCTATATCGCTTGGGGTAAGCTATGGGCAAGAGAGTAAATTTGGATTTAATGCAGGCTTTCAACAACCAAATTTCATGGGCACAGGTAAGGATTTTGGGATAAGTGTCGAGACGACTGATACAACTAAAAGTGCCAGAATCAACTTTACTGATCCATATTTTACCGATGATGGCTTAAGTGCAGGGATTAACTTATCATTTAACAAAACAACTGTAAAAGATGATGTTTCAGCTAGTTATATCACAGATAGCTATATGCTTGGCTTGAATTTTGGCTATCCGATTACAGAATATAGCAACCTCTATTTTGATATTGGTGTCGAACTATTAGATATTAAGAGCACTTACAGCTCTCCTATTGAAATAGTGAGTGAATTAGGTGGTAGTTGTGTTATTAATGCTGTTAATTTTGGCTATTGCTATGATTCTGAAGATAATGAAAATCGCTACCAAAGTATTAAGAAGAATAAGAAACTAATCCGCACAGGTATATCATGGGTGCGCGATACGCGTGATCGAACCGTTTTTGCCTCAGATGGGAATATGACCCGCCTTTCAATTTCAGGAACCGTCTTTGGATCATCAGATTTATTTTATAAGCTCCGCGCCCAACACCAGTTTTATTACCCTTTATGGGAAGAAGATATCGTCTTTAGTGCTCGTGGGGAAATAAATTATGGTGGCGGCTACGGTAAAACAGAGAATCTACCTTTCTATGAAAATTATTATTCGGGTGGTTTAAAAACTGTTCGCGGTTACCGCTCATCAAGCCTAGGTCCGCGCTATTTAAATGGTGAAACATCTGGGGCATCAATTAAGGCGAATATAACTACTGAAATAATTATGACGGTGCCAGGATTTACAGAAAATCGGAATATACGCTGGTCAATGTTTGCCGATGGCGGACAGGTTTTTTGTAAAAAAAATGATAATGTTGAGTTCCTTGGCTACAATCGTTGTGGTAAAGGTGGTTTTGATGCAGCCGATATGCGTTATTCTGCTGGGATTAGCTTTGCATGGTTCTCACCTATGGGACCATTGGTATTTTCTTATGCGAAACCTCTTAATGACAAAGTTGGCGATAGAACTGAAGCATTTCAGTTCTCTATAGGCATCCCGTTTTAGTTGAGGGCACTTCTATAAACTCCTTTTTTCACGTTACGCAATATTGTTAAAATATCGCAAGCCTTGAAAAATATAATTTATAGTAGCCCCTGAATATTTTAGTTCAATATTTTAGTTGAAGTTTGATTTTAAGAGGATATCATTTTGTTTTTAATAAATAAGTTGACAATAAAATCAATAAAAAAAGAATGTGCGGCTATATCAAGATTGATTACGGTATCGCTTAGCCTTGTTTTTATGTTGAGCGTATTTAATCTATCTTTTTCGCAAAATCTTAAGATAGGTGTAATTAGTGCAAACTTTCTTTTAGAAAATGCACCGCAAACACAGCGTTTTAGAGAGGTGCTTACTTCAGAATTCGCCCCGCGCGAAGTGGAGATTAACCAAGCAGTGGTTAAGTTACGCTCCTTACAATCTGAGCTAAATATAGCTACTGATGGATCTGATAAAAACATCCTCTTAAATGAAATTAATAGGCTTAATAGAGATATTAATAGACTAGATGAGGATTATCGGCAAGATTATAATCTGCGTAAAAATGAGGAATTACTTAAAGTACAAAAAGAAGTTTCTGATGCAGTTTTAAAATTTGCTCAAGAAGAGAACTTTGATTTGATTTTAGAATCAGATGTTATTTATGCAGCAGATAAACTTATTGTCACTAAAGCAATTTTAGAGCGTTTAAAATAATTATTTTAAACGCTCTCCCCTCCCAACCTCCCCTTCGCAGGGAGGAGTGCTAAAAGCCCCTGCTAAGTGGAAAAATATCTATGACCTTATATGAAATCATACAAAAGCTAAAGCTTAAGGGTTTAAGCATTAGCTATAAGGGTGATGAGAATATACAAATCACCCAATTATCTACCTTACAAAATGCGGCAAAAGATGGAATTAGCTTTTTAAGTAATAGCAAATATCGTAAGTATTTAACTGACTCAAAAGCTGGTGTAATCGTACTTAATCTGGCTGATGCAGAAATTTACGCAGGCAATGTAATCATTACGGATAACCCTCATTTAATTTGGGCGCATATCTCACAGTTATTTGAGACTATGCCCAAGAAGCCCGCCATAATTCATGCCACAGCGTTGGTTGCAAGCACCGCAGTTATTGGAGAAAATGTCCATATTGGCGCATATGCAGTGATTGAAGATAATGTAATTATTGGTAAAAATACGATTATAGGCACGCATTGCGTGATTGAATCAGGTGTGAGCATTGGAGCTGATAGTTTGTTATATCCGCGTGTGACTATTTGTTATGATTGCATCCTTGGAGAGCGTGTTGTTTTGCATTCAGGCGCGGTAATTGGCTCACAAGGTTTTGGATTTGCAAAAGGTGCGGCAGGCTTTGTAAAAGTTGCCCAAATTGGACGCGTTATTTTAGAGTCTGATGTTGATATTGGTGTAAATTCTTGTGTTGATCGTGGTGCTATTGAAGATACGCACATTAAACATGGTGCAAAAATTGATAACTTAGTCCAAATTGCACATAATGTCGTGATTGGAGAACATACGGTTATCGCAGGTTGTGCAGGTGTTGCAGGATCATCAACTATTGGAAATCATGTCATGATAGGCGGCGCAACCGCTGTTGGTGGTCATATTGAAATTGTCGATCATGCGATGGTAACAGGCTTTACCATGCTTTCACATTCACTTAAAGAACCTGGAGTTTACTCATCAGGCTTACCTGTAATGGAAAATAAGCGTTGGCATAAAATGACTGCACAACTTAAACGCATTGATACTTTATATAAACGTGTTAAGGTATTAGAAAAAGCTAACTTATAGAAGTCCCCACATACAATAATTTTTTTAAGCATATTTATTCTAAGGATAACCTAATGTCGAACCCTGTAGATACACCCGCAAAACATGATCAGATTAACATCAACGAGATCATGCAATATTTACCGCATCGTTATCCATTTTTAATGATAGATCGTGTCCTTGAATACACTCCAAATGAGCGTTTAGTTGCGCGTAAAAATGTAACTTATAATGAGCCTTATTTTGCAGGGCATTTTCCCATCAAACCGATAATGCCTGGAGTTATGATTTTAGAAGCACTTGCGCAAGCAACTGGAATTTTGGCGTTTAAATCTGTCGCTGAAAATCATGATCCAGATTCAATCTATTATTTTGTAGGTATTGATAAAGCCCGCTTTAAACGCCCTGTAGAGCCTGGAGATACGCTTGAATTAGAGGTTATTTTCCAATGGGCTAAGCGCGGTATTTGGTCTTTTGCAGGTAAGGCACGTGTTGATGGCGTGATTGTGTGTGAAGCAAAAATCATGTGTACGCGCCGTAAAGCGTTTGAAGAGTAATATT
>BHEQ01000084.1 GCA_003864535.1 Gammaproteobacteria bacterium | reverse complement strand
GAGGCGCCATCAGTTGTAAATAATTTAGCAACACGAACAATATCTTCCTGCTCATGATTGACCCCAATATAAAAGTCAACTTTAAGATCAGCACGAATATTATCCAAGCAATGTAAGCCTTCATATTCATCACCAATTGCATCTTTACGCCCAGAACGCACGATAGATATTTTTTTGCGGGTAATATCCATATATTCATAGCGATGGATAATCGGCCAAACAAATGCGCCGGTTAAAGAGGCTTTAGTGCTTGAGATTTGATTGATAATAAGTGCCTCGCCTTCATGTCTTATTTTGCGATAACGAGTTGATAAGTAATATAGTATTACAAAAGCACCTATTAATCCAGAAATTATTAGCTTTGAAATCATGTTGTTAAGCCTTTATAGAAATATAAAAATAAAATGAAATAGAGGAATTTCTAATAAAATAGCAAGTATTAAAAAATCTAATTTTTTAGAATTACCCAATAAATATATTGAATAATAAATATTGAATAGTGAATAATATTACATTATGTTTATATTAGTTGATTTAAATTAGCGGTGTTTATTTATGATGTTTAATAATTAGATAACGATTTTTTTCGGCATTAAAAGAAACCACTAAAGCTTTATCACCATAGGCAAATGGTATTTCATTATTTAAATCAATATCTGTATAAACATCAATTTGATTTTCCATGCTTGCATCTGTGATCATAATCTCGCCAAAATCAGCACTTACGGTTGTCGTTTTCACTATACCAACACGCCCTTCATAACGCACTATTGCCATTGTTTTGTCTTTATCAAAAATAGGCAAAAATGGCTTTAAAATAAAAGCTGAAATATGTAAAGAAAGCCAAAAGCAAATAGGTATTGCAATTATTATTAAGGGCCAATATAAAAAAGTAAAAAGCAATAATATGCCTATATTCGCTATATGAATCAAAATGCTAGATATTAAAAAAGTTATGCTAAGTGCAATTGTTAACGGTATTTTAGTCATTGTTAGTGGCAGGAACATGTGATCAGTAAAATTCCCTTGCGTAACTTCAATATCAACATCACCAAAACCTGGTAGATGTAAATCCTCCATAAATCCTGTTAATAAAGAAGTAATCATAAGCCCTAGAAAAAAGCAGTAGGGAATAAAAAAAATAGCTACAGGAAAAGAAAAAAGATCACCGAAAAAATTCATAGTAATAACTCTTAAATAAAACAGTTGCTCATGGTACGCAATCACTAAAATTATCGCAATAAGAGCGTATCTATAAATTGCTTTTTTAGCTGACACGATATGCTTGGAATGCCCATTTATCTAGGTAAACTGCACTTTTAATAATATCTCAAGCTTCAGATAAATCTGATTTATAAAAATCCATTTATAGAAGCCCTTATAGAAGCCCTATAGTCGAACACATAAGCTAAATAATTTTATATTTTGCATTTGGTTTCATTTATCAATTGATAATGATTGCTATTTAGGTTAAGATTAGCATCTTGACTTACCCTATAAATTATTAGTTACTTAGCTTATTAATTATCTAACTCAATGGAGTTGCAATGAAAGCATCAAATCTAGTTAAAGTTTGTTTATTATCAGGAATATTAAGTCTTGTATCAGCACAAGAAGTGCTCCAAGACATTGCTGGAAGAACTGTTAAGATTCCAGAAAAAGTCGAGCATATTTTATTAGGCGAAGGGCGCTTGATTGCGGCAATTGCTTTATTAGAAGGTGCAGAACCACTTAAACGTATGATCGGCTGGCAAGGTGATTTTAAAAAACTAGACCCGCAAACTTATAATATTTATAAGGAAAAATTTCCAGAGATTGATGATATTACCTTGATTGGGGATACAACTCCCCAAAGTGTTAGCCCTGAAAAAGTATTAACTTTGAATCCAGATATTGCTATTTTTGGGCTGTCAGGACACGGTCCTGCAACTGATAGCGAGCTGGTTAAACAGCTTGAAAAAGCAGGTATTCCAGTTGTTTTTGTAGATTTTAGAAATTCACCTTTAAAAAATACCATCCCAAGCATGCGTATTTTAGGAAAAGCTTTGCATAGAGAAGAGAAAGCGGAACAATACATCGCTTTTTATGAAGAGAATCTAAAGAAAGTAACCGATATTATTGCTAAAATCCCAGAAAAAGATCGCGTGAGTGTATTTATAGAGCTTAAAGCTGGCAGCTCTGAAGATTGCTGTGTTACAGCTGGCAAGGGCAATATGGGTGACTTTATTGATGTTGCAGGTGGGATTAATATCGCCAAAAATCTATTACCAAGCATTTTAGGTACACTTAATTTAGAAAAAGTAATTTCTAGCGACCCACAAATTTATATCGCCAGCGGCTCAAGCGCCCCAATTGCAAATCGCCCAGGTGTTCCTTTTGGGATGCAAACAAGTAAGGAGCAGGCACTTGTAGGACTTAAATCAATTTTAGAGCGCAAAGGGATCTCAACTCTATCTGCGGTTAAAAATGGCAATGTGTATGGGATTTGGCATAATTACTATAACTCTCCGTACAATATTGTTGCAATTCAAAGCTTTGCAAAATGGTTTTATCCTAATGAGTTTAAGGATCTTGATCCTGAGGCTACTTTAAAGGAAATTCATCAACAATTTTTAGCAATTGACCCTGTTGGTACGTATTGGATTAATTTAAAATAGGCGCGTTTTTAAATGCAATATAAAAAGTATCAAGCTTTAATAAAGCAAAGAACCATGCTAATTATCTTGCTCATTATTTTAATTATGAGCAGTTTATTAGTTGATTTTATTATCGGACCTTCAGGATTAAGCCTTAAAACATTATGGCAAACCTTATGGTCACCTGAACTTGCAAATGCAGGGACGCGGGTAATTGTTTGGGATTTGCGTCTGCCTTATGCCTTGATGGCGATTATTGTAGGTATGGCACTAGGCTTAGCTGGGGCTGAGATGCAAACAATTTTAAATAATCCGCTTGCAAGTCCTTATACGCTTGGGGTTTCATCTGCAGCAGCTTTTGGCGCGGCATTAGCAATTGTTTCAGGAATTGGTTTTGCAGGAATTCCCACCCAATGGTTTATCTCTGCGAATGCTTTTATATTTGCCCTGCTTGCAGCTTTAATGTTAGATGCCGTCTCGCGTTGGACGCAGGTTATGACCTCGGGTGTCGTTTTATTTGGGATTGCTTTAGTGTTTACTTTTAATGCTTTAGTTTCCATGATGCAGTTTATTGCAACGGAAGATACCTTACAGAACCTTGTTTTTTGGACAATGGGGAGCTTAGGTAAAGCTAATTGGCCTAAACTTGGAATTATGTGGGGCTTATTTTTGCTTATTTTTCCATGGTCTATGTGTAACGCATGGAAATTAACCGCATTAAGATTAGGTGAGGATCGCGCTTTAAGCTTTGGGATAGATGTGCGCCGCTTAAGACTTTTAACCTTAATTAGAATTAGCATTCTCTCCGCAACCGCGGTTGCTTTTGTCGGTCCAATTGGCTTTATAGGCTTAGTTGCGCCACATATTTCGCGTTTAATTTTTGGAGAAGATCACCGTTTTTATTTAAGTGGCAGTGCTTTAATTGGCGCACTTATTTTATCGCTTGCATCAATTGCCTCTAAAAATATTATCCACGGAGTGATTATTCCAGTCGGTATTGTGACTTCATTAATTGGAGTACCTTTCTTTTTAAGCATTATTTTCCGCCACCAAAACAGACTATAAATTATAGAAATTACAAATAAGAGGTCGCTATGAATATTCAATCTATCCACAAAGGTTTAAGCATTCAAAAGTTTAGCACAGGTTATTCTAAAAAAATTATTGTTAAAAATCTAAATATTCCACTTTTACCCGCAGGTAAAGTAACCGCGCTTTTAGGTCCAAATGGTTGCGGTAAATCAACTTTTTTACGTGCCTTAGCAGGTTTAAATAAAGCAGCTGGTGCTTTGGTGCTCAATCAAGATGATTTGATGAAAATGCCTTTTAGTGAGCGCGCAGCTCAAGTTGTGTATTTGCCTCAATCAATCCCTGAGGGCATTCATCTCCATGTATTTGAGTCAATTATTGTAGCTAAAAGAGCATCTAAGGACTCGCATCAGCAGCATAATATGGATAAAAATAATGCAGCTAATCCAAATAATTCTAAACATTCACTTAAACATGTGCTTAAAGATGAGATTATGGAAATCTTAGAGCAATTAGGTATTGCCCATTTAGCGTGGAGTTATCTGGATCAACTCTCTGGTGGACAAAAACAACTTGTTGGATTAGCCCAATCGTTAGTACGCAAGCCGCAGTTATTATTATTAGATGAACCTTTAAGCGCTTTGGATTTAAATTATCAATTTCATGTGATGGATTTGGTTAAAAAAGAAACTCAAAAACGCAATATTGTCACGGTCGTTGTTTTGCATGATATTAATATTGCCCTACGCCATGCTGATCATATCATCATGCTTAAAGATGGTGATTTAATCGCGAATGGTGATCCTAAAAAAGTTATCACTCCTGAGAATATAGCGCAGGTTTATGGCGTTAAGAGTCGCGTTGAAAAATGCTCTTTAGGCACACCACAAGTGTTAGTTGATGGTTTAGTTAATCTTGATTTAAGCTGCGCGAAAACAGCGATGGCTTGAATATCTAAGGCAATAAACTCTTTAAATAAAATTAATATGAATGATCTAAAATAATCATTTAAAATAATCTAGTAAAATCCAATCGTGAGATCATAATTATGATCTCCAATAACTTTATTATTTAATATTAATTTATTAAGGAAAATATAATATGCCACATTATCGTTCAAGAACCTCAACTTTCGGTCGCAATATGGCAGGAGCGCGCGCTTTATGGCGTGCAACAGGTATGCAAGATGGTGATTTTGGCAAGCCTATTATTGCAGTGGTTAATTCATTTACTCAATTTGTCCCAGGACATGTTCATTTAAAAGATTTAGGGCAAATGGTCGCGCGTGAGATTGAAAAATGCGGCGGCGTTGCCAAAGAATTTAATACAATTGCGATTGATGATGGCATCGCAATGGGGCATGATGGCATGTTGTACTCGCTCCCAAGTCGTGATCTTATCGCGGACTCTGTTGAATATATGGTTAATGGGCATTGTGCGGATGCGATGATTTGCATCTCAAATTGCGATAAAATCACTCCAGGCATGCTTATGGCTTCAATGCGCTTAAATATCCCCACGGTCTTTATTTCAGGCGGACCTATGGAAGCTGGCAAAGTTACGTGGATGGGGGAGAGCATGAAACTTGATCTTGTCGATGCGATGGTGATGGCAGCAGATGAGACTCAAGCTGAGGATAAAGTTACCGCGATAGAGCGTTCAGCCTGCCCAACCTGTGGTTCTTGCTCTGGAATGTTTACCGCAAATTCAATGAATTGCCTTACAGAAGCTTTAGGTTTAGCACTCCCTGGAAATGGTTCTTTATTAGCGACGCATACGCTGCGTCATGAATTATTTATGCGTGCAGCTCAAACTATTGTTGAGATTACCAAACGCTATTATGAACAAGATGATACGTCTGTTTTACCGCGCTCAATTGCTAGTTTTGAGGCTTTTGAAAATGCGATGACACTCGATGTTGCGATGGGTGGATCAAGCAATACCGTCTTACATTTATTAGCGGCGGCGCATGAAGCGCAGCTTGAATTTTCTATGAGTGATATTGATAGGATTTCGCGCAAAGTTCCACATCTATCTAAAGTTGCGCCATCAACGCAGCTGTATCATATGGAAGATGTCCATCGTGCTGGCGGCGTATTTGCACTTTTGGCAGAGCTTAATCGCGCAGGTTTAATCCATCAACATCTACCAACTGTGCATAGCAAAACCTTGCTTGAGGCAATTAATCACTGGGATATTGTTAATCCAAATAATAAACATGCGCATGAATTTTTTAGCGCAGCACCAGGTGGTGTCCGCACAGTTGAGGCTTTTAGCCAAGATAAATTATATCCAAGTTTAGATTTAGATCGTGAAAATGGCTGTATCCGTAATCAAGAACATGCTTTTAGTGTTGAAGGTGGTTTAGCGGTACTTTATGGCAATATTGCTGAAGATGGCTGTATTGTAAAAACAGCAGGTGTCGATGCTGAACTTTTAATTTTCACGGGAAAAGCAAAGGTTTATGAAAGCCAAGATGCTGCTGTTGCTGGAATTTTAAAAGATGAGGTGATTGCAGGTGATATCGTGATTATTCGTTATGAAGGACCCAAAGGCGGCCCTGGAATGCAAGAGATGCTTTATCCAACTTCTTATTTAAAATCAAAAGGATTAGGCAAAGCCTGCGCATTATTAACTGATGGACGTTTTTCTGGCGGAACTTCAGGTCTATCTATCGGGCATGTCTCCCCAGAGGCTGCGCAAGGTGGTTTAATTGCTGTAGTTGAGCCTAATGATTTAATCGAGATTAATATCCCAAAACGCAGCATTACTCTATTGGTTGATCAAGCTATATTAGATGAGAGACTCGCAAAGCAGGCACTTTTAGGCTTTAAACCTGCAAAAATTCGCCCACGCAAAATTAGTACAGCACTTAAAGTATATGGCGCCATGGCGACCTCAGCTGCTTTTGGCGCAGTACGTGATGTTAGTAAGTTAGGATAATTAGAGGGTGCATCTATGTGTGCTTTTTTTGCGCTTTTAATAATATCGTAAGCCTTGAAAAATATAATTTATAGCAAACCCCATAATATGAGAGTTATATGAGTTTTAAATTTATTGATTTATTCGCAGGGATTGGCGGCTTTCATTTGGCTTTGCACCATTTAGGCGGTGAGTGCGTGTTTGCCTCAGAAATTGATGTGGCAGCACGTAAAACATATGAGCATAATTTTAAGAAAATATCACCAAAGTTATTTGAGTTAGATAACTTTAATGATGATATTCGTAAAGTAATGCCAAGTGATATTCCTGATTTTGATATTTTATGCGCAGGTTTTCCCTGTCAACCATTTAGCCAAGCAGGGCATAAATTAGGGTTTGATGATCATCATAAATCAGAAAGAGGCAATTTGTTTTTTAATATTGTGGATATTTTGCTTGAGAAAAAACCACGTGCTTTTTTTCTAGAAAATGTCCGCGGCATAATTAATCATGATCAAGGCAGAACATTTCAAGTGATTCGTAACATCTTAGAAAATGAATTAGGTTATTCATTTTATTTTCAAGTTATTCGTGCCTCAGATTATGGTTTGCCGCAATTACGCCCACGCGCTTTTATGATTGGTTTTCGTGATGAGGGGCTTATGCGTGGCTTTAATTTTCCAGATCCAATTCCTTTGAAATTCAATATGAGCGATGTTTGGGGTGGAGTGTGTACTCGTCAAATTGGTTTTACAATCCGTGTTGGTGGGCGCGGTTCGCCCATTAATGACCGCAGAAATTGGGATGCTTATATGGTGGATAATGTTATCAGGCAGTTATCACCAATAGAGGCAAAAATGATGCAAGGATTCCCTACAGATTTTGATATACCAGTTAGCAATACTCAAGCAATGAAGCAGCTTGGAAATAGCGTTGCAGTGAACGCGATAGAAATTGTTGCAGCTAAAATTATTGATTATATGAATAATATACATACAAAGGATAATAGTATGCAAACTCTAAATAAAGGTGAATGGACAGAATTATTAGTGCTTATCAAATTATTATTGGAGCAAAAAATCTATCTTGCAGATGCTAAATTAAATCCAACCGATTACTTTTTTACAATTAAAAAGGTAACAACCAAAAATATTGAGTTCGATTATCTTATTTTAGATCAAGCTACTATAGAAATTACGCATAAAAAAACATTTGAAAAACAGCTAATTAAATTAAGTGAGCTTATTTATCAAAATCTTATAGATGAATTAACAGATGAAATTCGTACAAATACAGGAACATTTAACTTAGATTCTATCCAAAAAATTAAAGCTGCTCTTTTAATTGATAATGCCAAAGGTGGTAATAGCCAGCAAAAATCAGAT
>BHEQ01000083.1 GCA_003864535.1 Gammaproteobacteria bacterium | reverse complement strand
ACGAATAATAAAAATATTGAGAATATAGAGTGATAATAAACAAATCAATAATTTTAGATGGCTTTTATAAATTAGATTTATCAAAGCTTGCGATATTATTAAAAGCGTAGTTTACTTATGTAAATTAGAATTTTAATAATATCGCGTAATGCAGAAAAATCAGTTATAAAAAAGACAGTTATTTTAAGCTTTCAGGAATGATGTTGCCATCATGCGTTACTAAGCTTTTTGCGATAACCTCATCTTCAAAATCTAATTCAAGCTTGCCATCTTTAACAAATGGACTTAATAAATTAAATATATTTTTAGCGTACATTTCTGAGGCATGAATTGGTGCTAAAGAGGCTACATTTTTTGGTGCAGAAATAATAACTTGACCAACTCGAATGATTTCGCCACATTTAGATAACTCACAGTTTCCGCCAGTTTCAGCAGCTAGATCGATAATAACCGCTCCAGGAATCATCTCACTTACCATATCAGCGGTGATAATTATTGGTGCTTTACGCCCAGGAATTGCCGCGGTACTAATCACTGCATGTGCTTTGGCGATATGAGTTTTCAAAACGCTCGCTTGCTTTGCCATCTCATCCGCGGTTAATTCACGCGCATAGCCGCCTTCTCCAGCAGCATTTACACCTGTATCGATTAATTTAGCCCCTAAGGATTCAACTTGTTCTTTGGCAGCTGGGCGAATATCATAAGCCTCAACTTGCGCTCCCAAGCGTCTTGCGGTTGCAATTGCTTGTAAGCCTGCAACCCCAGCTCCAATAACTACAACTTTAGCCGGGCGAATTGTGCCAGCGGCTGTAGTTAACATTGGGAAAAAGCGTGGCGCTAAACTTGCAGCCATTAATACGCCTTCATAACCGACAATACCTGCTTGAGATGAAAGGGCATCCATACTTTGTGCACGGGTAATTCTTGGGATTAATTCCATCGCAATAGCGGTGATTTTTTTAGCAACTAGTTTTTTAATCAGATCCTTATTCATATACGGATTAAGCAAGCCTACTAATATGCTGCCTGCTTGCATTTTATCAATAAGAGAATCGCTTGGTGGGCTGACACTTAAATAAAGAGCAGGCTTGCTAAAATCTAGAGCTGCAACTTTCACTTTATTATAGCTTTCATTATTAAAATAACTTTTAGCACCACAATCATTTTCAACAGTGACATCTAAATCCATGCGTGAGAATTTTTCAGCGATAGTTGGATCAAGGGCAACGCGATTCTCGCCTTCTGCGGATTCTTTAAAGACAAATAAAGATGTAATCATAAAAATCATTCCTTTGTAATTAGTAAAGCTGTAGATCTGCAAATAATCAGTGTATCAAAATCACGTATTATATAAAAATAAAACAATCTTTATGTAATATATTTAAGTAAACTTTAGGCAAATACAATGTGAATATTAGGTAAATATTTGCCTTGATTAAATTAGAGCGTAGATATAAAGCCTAAAAAGCACGAGCTTATTATTACGCAAACCTGCGTGTTTCCCCAGCTTCACTTAGGTTTTCAATGCAACGTCCACATAGCGTTGGATGATCTGTATGCGTACCAACATCTTCACGATAATGCCAGCAGCGTTCGCATTTTTTATATGTACTTTCTTTGATTAATATCGCTAAATTGCCAATCTCATTAAGATTGATTAACTCTGCGTTATCAGGTTTTTCAGATAAGGGTTTTATGTTTGCATACGAGCAAATTAGGACAAAACGCAATTCATCGTCAAGTTTGGCAAGATGCGCATAAAGTTTCTCATCTAAATATAAAGTGACGTTTGTTTGGAGGGATGATCCTATTGATCCTGCCGCGCGGACTACTTCAATCGCCTTAGAAACCTCCGTGCGTACTGCAAGGATATCGTTCCAAAAATCATGCGTAAAAGATTGATCTTGTGTAAATTGATTTAAAGAGGGGAGCTCTTCATAAAATTGAGTTAAAAATACAGAAGCCTCACGTTTTTGTGCTTTTTTATCTTGGGTTAACATTGACTGTTCTGGCATTGCTTGCCAAATCTCTTCTGCGGTAAACGATAAAATCGGTGCCATCCAGCGCACCATTGCTTCTAAAACATGATATAAAGCCGTTTGACAAGAGCGCCGCGCTAATGAGTTTGCCGCGCAAGTATATTGGCGATCTTTAATTATATCTAAATAAAAGCTCCCCAAATCTATCGAACAAAAATGATGTAAGCGTTGATAAACATTATGAAAACTATATTCGGTATAGGCTTGTTTTATATCATTTTGCAGTTGCAAGGCACGATCTAACACCCAGCGATCAAGTGGGAGCATTTTATCAAACGCAATTGCATCTTTACTTGGATCAAAGCCTGCAATATTAGCTAATAAAAACCGTGAAGTATTACGAATTCTTCGATAAATATCCGCGGTTCTTTTTAAAATTTCATTAGAAACAGGAATCTCGCTGCGATAATCGCAAGATGAGACCCATAATCTTAAAACATCCGCGCCCATCTCTTTAATTACATCGCGTGGATCAACCCCATTTCCCAATGATTTAGACATTTTACGTCCGTTTTGATCCACGGTAAATCCATGCGTTAATAAGCCTTTATAAGGAGCGTGACCGGTCATAGCTGTTGCTGAGCAAATTGATGAATTAAACCAGCCACGATGTTGATCTGATCCTTCAAGATATAAATCAGCTTGAGGCTGTTTAAGCTCGGCACGTTGTTGTAATACAGTATAATGAGTTGTTCCTGAATCAAACCACACATCAAGTGTATCTTTGTTCTTCTCATATAAATTAGCATCAGTCGCGTTTAAAAACTCGCTAATATCTGCTTCAAACCAACCATCTAAGCCTGATATTTCAATTTTACACGCAACTTTTTCAAGCAGGTTTTGGGTATCAGGATGCAATTCTCCAGTTTCTTTATGTAAGAAAAATGGAATAGGCACGCCCCAATAACGCTGACGCGAAATACACCAATCACCACGCCCAGCAATCATGCCTTCTAAGCGTGCTTTACCCCAATCAGGCGTAAATTGAACCTGATCAATTTCTTTAAGAATTTGAGTGCGTAAGCCGTTGTTTTCCATGCTTATAAACCATTGTGGCGTCGCTCTAAAAATTGTTGGTGATTTATGGCGCCAGCAATGGGGGAAGCTATGCGTGATTTTACGCATCTGCACTAAACCACCTGTTTCTTTGAGCATGGTGATGATATTATCTTCAGCTTTGCGGATAAATTGCCCTGCAAATAACGGGGTATCTGGAGCATAAACCCCATTCCCCATCACTGGATTATTAATCGGTAAATTATATTTTAAGCCCATTTTATAATCATCATCACCATGTGCAGGCGCGGTATGCACGCAGCCTGTTCCTGCTTCTAGGGTGACATGATCACCTAAAACAAGCGGGACTTTTTTATCGATAAATAAAGGATGAATCAGCAATAAGCCTTCAAGAAGCTCACCTTTAATCAGTGCAATTTCAGTTAAAGTTGTATTCCATGAAGATGATAAACTTTCTAACATATCCTTAGCAACGATAATAAACTCATCAAGACCTTGATTGCCAAAGTCATTGTTTAAGCTCATTTTAGCTAAAGCATAATCATATTTAGGATTGATAGAAACCGCTTCATTACCGGGTAATGTCCATGGAGTTGTTGTCCAAATAACGACAGAAATATTGGAATTATCATTTAGCTCATTAAGTTCTTTATATTTGAAATATTTGAGTTTTGCTCAAAAAGTTTACTTAACTCTTTTACATCCGCAATTTTAAAGCGCACATCAATACTTAGCGAGACTTTATCTTCGTACTCAACCTCAGCCTCAGCAAGGGATGATCCGCAATCCAAGCACCAATTAACAGGGCGTGAACCACGTTCTAAATGTCCGTTTTCAACTATTTTAGCTAAAGAGCGCACAATATTTGCTTCAACTTTAGGATCTAGCGTTAAATATGGATTATCAAAATCACCTAAAACTCCAAATCTTTCAAAGCTGCTGCGTTGAATATCAATTTGAGTTAAGGCAAATTTACGGCACTCATCCCGAAAAGTTTTTGCATCTATTTTAACGCCAACTTTGCCAAATTTTTTCTCAACTACAAGTTCAATTGGCAATCCATGGCAATCCCAACCGGGAACATATGGCGCGTCAAAGCCTAATTGGCTGCGTGATTTTACGATCATATCTTTTAAAATTTTATTAACCGCATGCCCAATATGTAAATCACCATTAGCATAAGGCGGTCCATCGTGTAATATAAATTTAGGTTTACCCTTAAATATCTCACGCTGAGTTTTATATAAATCAATATCTTTCCAAAATTTAATAAACTCAGGTTCGCGAGTTGGGAGGTTAGCACGCATGGCAAAGCTGGTTTCAGGAAGATTTAAACTTGATTTATATTGGTTACTCACGATGATTCCTTGATAAAAATTAGTAAAGCAAAAAGTTTATAAGTGTGTATTTGATAAATATTATGAAATATAAATATCTAACTGCGGATTATGCCATTTTTTTAGATATTTGAGAAATAAAGATAAGCTGCTTATATAAATTAGATTTTTCAAGGTTTGTGAGATCGTTAAAATAAATTCACGCGCACGAAAGGCGAGTGAATGGGAGAGGCTTATTTAAAGGTTTTATTTTATAGATTATAATTATATAAACCTGATGCTAAGCCACCAGCAATGGCTATAATAAGCACTTATTAATAACAGTTAGTTACTCTTATTATAATTTGATAAGCCGTGTATTAGAGGCAACAGCACAATATAAGATGGCTAAAGGTAATAAACTATCAACTAAAGCCCCATTTATCTCACCAGTAATGCTGTTTATTTTAGCCTCGATTGTATTACCCAAAATAGAGTAAATTCCACTAATTTTTTAACTCCATTTTTTATAAATTAATAAAAACTATTCACGTCTTTTTCTGTGCATGAGATTATGAATAATGAAACAGCAGCAAGTAAAATTATTTCCTTGGATTATATGTTGGTTTTGGTAGGTTGATACGGAAAATGTTCCTGCTTATAATTATGAGCATCCATGCATGCTACTGTATATCTATTGCCTCTTTCTCCCTGAAAAAAACAGTTAGCTAGCGACCAATCATCAATAGTCTGTCTACTTTGTTTATGTTCTACTCCAACATCTGCCCAATTCACGTCTTTCTCTGTGCATGAGATTATGAATAATGAAACAGCAGCAAGTAAAATTATTTTATTCATGTTTATTCCTTTAAAATTAAAATAGCTAAAAATATAATAAGTGTTTTTTAAAATACAACTCTTAAGTCCATGATCCATGATCCATGATCCATGATCCATGATCCATGATTATTATATGATTTTTCTCAATAAAAGTCTCAGCTTATTTTTGGTTATATTATTGATTTCTGCATTCCGCATCAAAATTAAGTTTAAGGTGAGGTTTCTTTAGCTGTGTAGTAGTTACAATTCTCTTAACATATTATGCTGTTATACGATATTTGTAGAATTTGACCAACCAAAATAAATAATCAAAATTCCAACAAAAATAACGGCTGCACCGATTAGGTCGCTAAATTGGAGTGTGACTTTATCGACCCATTTTAGCCACATCAGCGCTATTAAAATATAGATTCCACCATAAGTTGCGTAAACACGCCCACTTGCTTCAGGATGCAAGCTTAAAAGCCCAACAAAAGCGATTAAACTTAAAAGAGCAGGGGCTAATAACCAGATAGAACCTTGTTGTTTGAGCCAGAGATAGGGTAAATAGCAGCCTAATATCTCAAAAAAAGCAGTCAAAATCATTAGCAGAAATGTTTTTAGCATAAATAAATCCTTTAAGAGGGCTTCTATAAATTAGATTTATCGAAACTTGCATTTTTGTTAAAGGCACAAATAGATGTGCCATGCAATATAATTAACGCTTATTTTTACGTACAGGCGTGGATATGTTTTTAGGTAATATATCAGATTTTAGATAAAAATCAGTCTGTTGATACCAAGCATAAGCATGTTTTAATAAAACCATAAGTACCGCGCAACTTGGTAATGCTAATAATATTCCAAAAAACCCAAAGAGTTGTCCGCCTGCCATTAATGCAAAAATAACCGCAACAGGATGCATCCCTAATTTTTCACCTACAAGTTTTGGAGTGAGGAAGAAAGACTCGCAGATTTGCCCAAACCCAAATACGCCACATACCATAATAATATGTTTAAGATCATGAAACTGAAACCAAGCAGCAATTACCGCCATTAAAATACCTATACTAAAGCCTAAATATGGGACAAAGCTTACTAAGCCTGCAATTACACCAATTAACAAGCCTATTTCTAAGCCAACTATAGATAATCCTAAGCTATAAATTAAAGCAAGCGCAAGCATCACCGATAATTGACCACGTAAAAAACTACCGAGCATGTCATTAGATTCATCAGCTAAAGCACAGACTTTAGCTTCTATATTTTTTGGAAGTAAATTATGTATTTTTTTTGCGAGAAAATTCCAATCACGCATTAAATAAAAAGTAAGCATTGGTATAAGCATTAAATTAACCATAATTCCAATTAATTTTGATGAGGAATTGCCGATAATAGATAAAATTTGTGAGGCAACATTACTCACCATATTCATCGAGTCTTTTATAGTTTCCGCTATTTTACTTGAGTCGAGTGCAAATGAATCAACTTGGAGTAATTGCTTTATTTTTGGAATAAAAATGGTCTGTAACCACTCAATTTGTGCAGGAATTTTATTAATTAATGCAATAAGTTGATCAACCAATAATGGAGCTAAAATCAGAATAAGTATAGTTAGCACCAAAATAATTAATGCAAAAACAAGGCACACTGCAAGAGTGCGCGAAAGCTTTCTTTTTTCTAATAAAATAACCAAAGGGTTGCTTAAATATGCTAATAAACTAGCGATTAAAAAAGGGGTAAAAACAGGGATGAGTAAGTAACAAATATAGAGAGAAAATATCCCAGTAAGCCAGATTAAAATTTGTTTGGAAGCGTTCATAAAGTCCTGATTTATTAAAAAATAAGCTTAATCATAATCAATATTGATAATGCTGTGTTAAATTTAAATTTTTGGTATCATTAGCAGTCATTTATAAAAAAGGAAAATGCAATGTTAAATGTGATACGTACAGCAGCCTTAGAGCTAACAATAATACCAGCAATCGCTTATAAGCAAAAACTTAGATCGGGTGGTGCAGGTATAAAGCTTATGCGCTTGGATATGGATGCAACCGCTATGGCGACTATAGATAAACGCACTGGTGAAGCCGTTGCCTACGGGCAGGTTGATACAGCTTTGTTTCCTTTAGAGGCATTTGATGAGGCTGTGGAGCTTATTGCAGGCCTTCCATATTCATCTCGAGGCAAGATTACTCTTAATACCTCAAATTATAGCGCAGCTGTAGATAAGCCAGAGATACCTGAAATCAATATGGTAGAAAGTGATGAATATAAAGCCATTATTGTGCGTTATAAAGATGAAAAAGGTAAAATCAATTATACATTGATGAATAAAGATTTCATTCAATATACATCTAAAAGCAAAACAGTTGCGAACATGATTTCAAATAGGGCTCAGATAGATGAAATTCTTGTAAATGTTATCAAAAATAGAGCTACATTTTTGGCAGGTAAAAAAGAAAATTTAGATGATAATCACGTAAAAGTACTCATTGAAATGCTAGATGAAATTGATCCTCGTAATGCTTTTAAAGAGCTTAGGTCATATATCAGCAGAATGCTATCACGTAGTTAGAGTAAGGAAGCAATATTGATAATGATATGTGAGGCACATCTATTTGTGCCTTTTATACGTTATGCTATTTTATTAAAATCGCAAGACTTTAAAATCTAATTAATAGCAGCCCCCTGTTAAGTTTAAATTATGGCATTATTGATTATATTTTAGATACAAATTTAACCGCATTTACCAAGCTTTGTGCGCCTTCAATTAATTTAGAGC
>BHEQ01000082.1 GCA_003864535.1 Gammaproteobacteria bacterium | reverse complement strand
TCCTATTAATGTTCCAACTGCACCAAACAAAAAAGGGATAGCTGCCATAACACCTGTTTTAGCAAGACTTAGACCGCGTACTTCCATTAAGTAACTTGGTATCCATGAATTAAATCCCCAAAAAGTAATGTCAAACAAAAACCAAACCGCAGCCATTTGCCACAATGCGGGGATTTTTAAAATCTGACCAAGACTAAGCTTAGGTGTATTAGTTTTATTTTCAATATTATCTTCTACTTCTAATTCTTTGATTTCTGCATACGTCATTTGAGGATTATCTTTGGGATCATCTCGACAATAAATATACATGCCAAGCGCCACAAGCAAACCTGGAATACCGAGCAAAATAAATACCATTTTCCAGCCAAGCCATCCAATAATACTTGCAGCAACAATCGCTGCCATCGCAGGACCTAGCGTATTCACAGAAGATTGAATCGCAGTGGCACGCCCGCGCTCTTTTGCAGGAAAATAAGTAGAAATAGTTTTCCATGAAGAGCCTGGAAAGCAGCCTTCACCAATTCCAAAAAGCACCCTAACAATCAGCAATACGGATAATGAAGTCACAAATCCTGTGAGCGATGTAAAAATAGACCACCAAATAATAGAGATAACCATCACGCGGCGCGCACCAAAGCGGTCAGATAGATATCCACCAGGAATTTGAAAGCCTGCATAACCGATAAAGAATGCCGAAATAATCCAGCCTTGTTGGAGCTTGTCTAACTCAAATTCTGCCCCAATAAAAGGCAAGGAAATATTCATGACCATTCGATCAAGAAAGGAAACCATCCAGCCCATCCATAAAAATAAAAGCACGGTATAACGTGCCTTCCAAAAAGAAGGGGAACTATCGGTACTTGCGTGAAGATTACTCATGGACATACTCCTTACTCAAAGTTTGACTAAATAGTTAACACTTAGGGGACTTCTATAAATTAGATTCTTCAAGGCTTGCGATATTATTAAAAGCGTAGTTTACTTAGGTAAATGAGCATTTTAATAACATCGTGTAACGCAGAAAAAGCAACTAATAGATGTGCCTTAGGAATATGCCACAATTAAAGATACTGTAATAGTGCTTGAAAAGCATTTTATAGAGAGTATTAAAAAAATTTGGCAATCACCTTTTGATTGCCAAAAATTTTATACAAGTGAGCTGAAAAATTAGTATTAGCCTTACATCTTATTTAAATACTTTCATTTGTAAATAAAACATTAAAAACATAGTGTTAAATTCATAAAAAATACACAACTTAGTTGTAGGATAAATAACTACTGGGCAGCTAAAGAAACCACTCCCTAAATAAACCACCCATCCCATCCCAACCTTCCTCCTTTACAAGTTAGGAGTAAATCCCCTTGCTAAGGGGAGATTATGATTTTGTTTTAATCAGGAAAATCTTGCTTGAGCTGTAATAAAAAACTCCTGCAAATAATATAAATTACACCACACAGTGGTAAGCCCGTTAAAATAGAAATTGTTTGTAAAGGACCTAAACTATCTGGATTAATAAAATACAATCCTAAAGAAACAACACCCGCTAAAATTAGCCAAAAAGCTATATTCCAGATAGCTGGGTCTTCATTTTCAGACATTTTATTTTGAGTTGCGGCAGCTAAGGCATATCCTACTGTACATTGTCCTGTGATATATGAAATTAAAGCAATTAAACCAAAGGCTGCTATAAATATACTAGGAAATGGCAGATGTTTTAACATTTCAATCACCACCATTCCACGACCAGACTCATTTAGTGTTTGAATAAGATCGGCTTTTCCAGAAAGTTGCAGCTCAATTCCAAAGCCTGAAAGCACCATATAAAACACCATACATCCTAATGATCCTGCGACTAAACCGCCACAAACTAATTCACGAATTGTGCGTCCTCTAGAAATTTTTGCAATAAATAAACCAAATGGAAGCGCATAAACAACCCACCAAGAGAAATAAAAGATTGTCCATGCTTGAGGGAATTGTGTATCTCTAATGACATCCGTTGATAAGCTCATATAAACAAAATTCTGCAACATCAAGCCTAATCCATCAACCGATTGATTAAGAATAAATGCTAAAGGTCCTAAAATGGCAATCCCTAGGAGCATGATAATATCAAGACGAACATTCCATGTACTCAAACTAGATACACCTTTTTTTAGACCAAAAATTAGCGCAATTAAAGGGACAAAAGTCCACAAAAATATAACAAAAGTATCTAGGAGTGCATTTGTTTTACCTAAACCAAATACATACACAATTGCATTTGAAATGAGCGGTGTCCCTAAGGCTAAAGATGTCATTACGCCACCTAATAAACCAAACATATATAAAAAGTTAATCAGGTGACCTGCGACACCATCACAATATTTACCAAGTAAAGGGCGCGTAAACTCACTTATTTTCAAGCTTGTTTTCTTTTTCACAAAAAAGAAATAGGCAATAGGAATGGCAGATGCAATATAAAATGCCCATGCAGATGGCCCCCAGTGAAACATTCCATAGGCAGATGCCCAACGCATAGCTTCTTTACTTCCAGCTTCTACGCCAAAAGGAGGTGCTTGCATAATCCAAATCCATTCAACCGCTCCAAGATATAACAAACTTCCTCCTGTTCCTGAAGTAAAAATAAAACCTAGCCAGACGGGAGTTGAAAAATCAGGTGCTTGACCTTTATCACCTAGGACTATCTTGCCATATTTTGATAATGCCAAATAAAGGCAAAATAATAAAACACCTAAGGTTACCAATAGAAAAAACCATCCTAATTGATGCGTCATAAATGTATGAAGCTTCTTTAATACCACTCCGCTTCCTACTGGATACAAAATAAATAAGCATCCTGCCAATAACGTGATGATTAATGCAGGAAAAAAGACAACTTTGTCAATAGAGCCTTTTTTTATGTCGATTGGATTATTATTAATTTTATTCACTGTATTCATTGTATTACCTCTGCTATTTATTAACCGATGTTACGCAAATTTCCTAGAATGAAGTCCTAGGGAAGTCCCCTATAGTATTTTTACTCCTTGTTTAATTAATTCTGTTTGTAAGTTTTTTATTGAAATATTTCTCGTCTTGACCTGATCTCTAAAAGAAATTGCCGCCGCTATCCCTGCACCTTGTCCTGTAACAGTACAACACATCATATTTCTCATCGAAGTATGTGCAATAACATCAGCAGAAATACAACGTCCTGCAACAAGTAGATTTTCAACTTGTAGCGGAAGTAAGCAACCATAAGGGATTTGATAATAACGCCCTGTTGTTGGAATAATTAAGTAGCCACTTCCATCAATAAATTCTGGAAAAATACCGATAGAATCCTCGCAGCGTCCTTCGCCTAGAACATATTCTTCATTAACGCGTTTTTCTCCGATAATCTGGCGTGATTCTCGTGTTCCTAATGTCATCCCAAAATTACGTAATTTTGCATTTTCAAACCCAGGAATATAATGTCGCAATGCATCAATTGCCCATAATGCTTGTTGCCTCCCTTTTATTTCAGCTTTGGTTAAATCCCATACATCCGTTGCATCATATCCAAAGCAATACACCATATTTAAGCCACAGGCCTCACCCGCATTAGTAAATGTACTCCATGTTCCTGCAATAGCGTTTGATCCTTCTGGAATAATTCCTTCTGCTTGTGCTTTAGAAAAAGCATCTTCCAAATAAGGACTAAATAAATGATCTTCTTTTCCTGCGGTTTTAACCGTCCAATTCTTACCCCAGTCTGCATAAGTTGGTTTTAGATCATTTTTTACAAAGGTTTGAAAACGTTCCACATCAATCCCTGCACAGTGAAACATTACCGTGACTCCCATTAATTGATCTTTCTGCCTTTTGGTATAGGGTACTTTAGCAGCAGCTGCAACATCCGCATCACCTGTACAATCCACAACTCGTTCAGCTAAAATAGCTTGCCGACCTGATTTACCCTCAACAATAATCCCTTTAATGAGATCACCATCCATTAATACATCTGCAAAAAGAGTGTGTAATAATACGCTCGCCCCAGATTCCAATAGAATTTGATCCGCAATATGTTTAAATCCTTCTGTATCAATCACATGACTAATTGATTGCGGTTCTGGTCGAGAAAATCCTGCTTGCATGGCACGCATCTCAAATTCACGTCCAATTCCCTCACAATCAATCGTTCCTTCATGACGATACCACGCAAATGACTCAACACCTACTTGAGTGAGTGTTCCTCCTAAGCATCCATAGCGTTCTACCAACAAGGTTTTAGCTCCCGTTCGTGCAGACGCAATTGCGGCGCTCAAACCAGCAGGACCACCACCGACGATAAGTACATCAGTTTGGGCTAGCACAGGAATTTCTTTTTGTGGCTCTACGATGGTTTTTATTATCATGATGATCTCCTAACTTTTTAAAAATATCGCGTCAATTGACAAAAAATGTACAAATGTGCTCTGTTATTTCCGCACAATAGAATAATTTGATATATGTTCCAATGCTTTGATCATAGCTGAGTGATCCCAATTACTCCCACCAAGTGCGGCGCACGTATTAAATAATGATTGGGCAGAAGCGGTATTAGGCAAATTAAGCTGAAGTGATCTTGCGCTTTCTAAAGCAAGATTTAGATCCTTTTGATGTAAGCAAACACGAAATCCTGGATCAAATGTGCCTTTAATCATACGTTCACCATGTACTTCTAAAATTTTTGAAGCAGCAAATCCACCCATTAAAGCCTCGCGTACTTTTGCAGGATCAGCACCTGCTTTTGCGGCAAAAAGTAATGCTTCTGCAACCGCCTCAATATTGAGTGCCACAATAATTTGATTCGCAACTTTTGCTGTTTGCCCATCTCCATTATTTCCCACCAGAGTGATATTTTTCCCCAATAATTCAAAGAACGGTTTCGCGCGTAAAAAGGCTGCTTGGGTGCCGCCGACCATGATAGATAAGCTACCTGATTTAGCTCCTACTTCACCACCTGAAACAGGTGCATCAATATACTCACAGCCCAAATCATTTATTTTTTTAGCAAATAATTTTGTCTCAATGGGAGAGATCGAGCTCATATCAATGACTAATTTACCCATAGATAAACCTGCGGCAACACCCATATCATCAAATAAAACACTGGAAACATGGGGGGTATCAGGCACCATGATAAAAATTATATCTGATTTTTCAGCTACTTCTTTAGAAGATTGCATAATTATGCCACCTGCTTGAGTAAGCTCGGCACTGATTTTTGAATCTGAATAAAGAAAAAGCTGATGCCCTCCTTTGATTAAATTTAATGCCATTGGCACGCCCATAATACCTAATCCGATAAAACCAATTTGTTGTTTCATGTTATTAATCCTTAGTAAAATAATCTGTTGCCCACGTTAAACCTTGTTCTGTAGTATTAAGAGGCTTATATTCACAGCCAATCCAGCCTTGATAGTCAATTTTTTCAATTAAATTCAATAAATAGGGGTAATTTATTTCGCCAGTTCCCGGTTCATTACGTCCTGGATTATCCGCCAATTGGAGATGTGCAATATGAGGCAGGTATTTCAAAATAGTACCGCTCAATTCACCTTCCATGCGTTGCATATGATAAATATCGTATTGAAGATAAATATTTTGACAATTAGATTGTTCAATTATATTTAAAACCTGCGCACTATTTTTAATATAAAAATTAGGAATATCAAAAGTATTAATCGGCTCAATAAGTAAACGAATGCCTTCTTGTTCAAGTTTTACCGCAGCAAACTGAATATTATCTAAAAAAGTACGTGCTAACAAATCAGACTCTATATCAGCAGGTATAATTCCAGCTAATACATTGATTTGTTTGCAATCTAGTGCTTTTGCATATTCAATTGCCTGATCAACGCCTTCTTTAAATTCAGAAATACGATCAGGAAAGATGGCAATGCCACGTTCGCCTGCATTCCAATCACCTGCAGGCAGATTAAAAAGAACTTGAGTTAAGTTATTCTCCTTTAATTGCTCTGCAAGTATTGCCTTATCAAACTCATAAGGACTTAGATATTCAACACCTCTAAATCCTGCATCAGCTGATGCTTTAAAGCGTTCTAAAAAAGAATGTTCATTAAATAACATACTTAAATTTGCACATAATTTGATCATAGAAACCTCTTATTTAATTAAATAGAACCATTCACGACACGACTACAAATTTTAGAGGACTTCTATAAATTAGATTTTTCAAGGCTTGCGATATTATTAAAAGCGCAGTTTACTTAGGTAAATGAGCATTTTAATAATCTCGTGTCAGCTGAAAAAGAAATTAATAGATGTGCCCTTTATTCCTTGTCTAAGACAATGCCTCTTTCAGCTGCCATTGCATACGCTTGTTCATCTGTTAGCTTAATGATTTTGAAATCTAAAAAAGCATAAAGTGGTGCAAGAAGCAAGCAACAAAAAGATAAAATACAGTAAGGAAGATAATCAATGGTTGCCACACCTAAAGTAGTCGCCATATATAATCCTGCCGCAGACCAAGGGATTAAAGGTCCTGTCATTGTGCCTGAGTCTTCTAAGGTTCTTGCTAATACAATTGGATGAATTCTTAGTTGCAGAAATTTCTTCATCATAAGATTTGTTGTAATAATTTTATTAAGACCATCTGAACCTGTTAATAAGTTAATCATCACACATTGAATTTCTGTAGTTATAACTGCGGAGATGCAAGTGCGGATACTTTTAGTTAAGCGGCTCATTGCCACATCCATCATGCCTGTTCCTGTTACTATTCCTGCAAATCCCATTGCGCAGAAAATAAATGCTAAAAATCCACCTTGATTGGAAAGCCCACCTCTATTTAATAATTCAGTTACGCTTGGAAGCAATATACTCGTATCAACCCCTAACATCGACACATCAAATCCAGACATCGTGCTACGGACACCATGTATCCAATCAAACCCTTGATACATTCCGCCAACAAAAATAGCAACAACGGAACTTGCAAGCATGACAGGCACAGTTGGCATTCTTAAAAAAGTTCCTGCCAAAACCGCAATCATAGGTAAAAGTGGTAAAAAACCAAACTTATATAAGCTTTGAAGTTGCGTTAGCAAGGCATTACTTTCCTCTGAAACACCTTGGCTTACATCTAAATTTAAGCCCACAATTCCATAAAATATAAGTGAGATAATTGTGGGAGGAACTGTTGTCCAAAGCATATATTTTATATGATCATAAAGTGGTACTTTGGTAACAGCTGCTGCTAAATTGGTTGTATCAGATAGAGGTGATAATTTATCCCCAAAATATGCGCCAGTTACGACCGCCGCTGCCATAATAGCAGGAGAGACATTTAAACCAACACCTACGCCCATTAATGCAACACCAATCGATGCCGCCGCTCCCCATGAAGCCCCCGACACATACGATAAAATAGCGGTTGATACAAAAGCAATCATAAATATAAGTTTTGGATCAATTAGTTTTATCCCATAATAAACTAGCATTGGTAAAGTACCTGAATAACACCACGCTGCTACCATAAATCCTACAAATATTACAATAAGAACAGGCGGCATAACTGCGGCAATTTTATCCACAATGAGCTTTTCAAGCATCTCCCAGTTGTATCCCAAACAAACCACCGCAACAAGACCTGCAAAAACGGCGGACAATAATAAGCAGATCTCAGTAGGCCAATTTAATACGCCTTTACCAATTATCAAGGCAAATGTCATAAAGATAATCGGCATGAGCGCTTGTAAAAAAGACGGTCTTCTTATTTCTTTTTGCATATTTATTACTCCAAAATGATTAGCGAAATTTAAAAAATAAAGACTCCTTTCCTCTTATTTATTTTTATCTTGAATTAGGATGAGACGAATTCTAGCGTATAAGCTTCAATCAATATCTCAATATCTCAATATCTCATGATCTTATGATCTTATGATACTTAAGGCGTAACCAACTGATAATATCTAAGTAATAAATATATTTATCAAAAAAATCAGGCTTATTATTCGTTTTATCCTTTGTAACTACTCAGTAA
>BHEQ01000081.1 GCA_003864535.1 Gammaproteobacteria bacterium | reverse complement strand
CTTTTCTAATATCATCAATATTTTCATGATGATCTAAATGGAGTGCAATTGGGATAGAGTGAGTCCGTGCCGCAGTTTTAGTAATTGCGGTCAGATATTCTAAGCCTCCGTAAATAAATGTCCCAGGTGTTCCAGCTAAAATAACAGGGGAATTCATTCTGGCTGCAACTTCAATAATTACTTGAATAGTCTCTAAATTATGAATATTAAAAGCAGGAACAGCATACTTACCTGCCTGTGCTTTATGGAGCATCTCTTTTGTATTAATTATTGTGTTGATCATTGTAATACTTCCTATATTGCCTATATTGACTTATTATCGGTGTGAAATTAGTGCTGATAATCTCCCAAAATTCATTCTTATTGTTTTATCTTTAATTTTTTAAAATAAACTCATCTAATTCAGCAAATGAGCTAACACCTTCCATAGGTCCTTTTTTAGAAACAGCTAAGGCACCGCTCGCATTGGCATATATAAGAGCTTGGCGTGCATCCATACCTTTAGCACGGCAAGCAATAAATGTCGCCCCAAAACAATCTCCCGCACCAGTTGGATCAAGCTCATTTATCTTAAATGCTGGTATTTTGATTTTCTCTTTCTCTGAATAATAACAACAGCCTTCTTTACCGCGCTTGATTATGATTTCACGCACTCCCATCTCTAAAATTTCTTTAATTGCATCCGCCTCATTATTGGTATTAGTTAGTAATGCAATTTCATGATCGCTCGGCATAAATATATCGGTATATTCTAAAATCAAGACTAAAGCTTCACGCATTTCAGGGATATTTAACATTTCCTTACGGATATTTGGATCAAATGAAATTACTCCGCCTTGAGCTTTCACAATTTCAATCGCCTTTGTCATAGCATCAACAATATGAAATGAAAATAATGATGATCCCATCACATGAAAATGGGTGCAGTCTTTGAAATATGCTTCTTGAACATGTTCCATAGAAAGTTGTCCACTTGCACTATTGGTGATATTAAAAATAAAATCTCGAGTACCATCTTTTAAGTAAGTTACAAAAGCACTACCAGTAACGTGCTCGTTTAGTTTATAAATTGATGATATATCAACTCCATCTTGCGCTAAACGCTCGATATTATTGCGCCCAAAATCATCATCACCAACACAGCCAATAATTCCACATGCAATACCTAAAGTTGCCACTTGATCAATAAAAATTGCAGGAGCGCCGCTTGGATAAGGCCCAACGAGATTGCCTGGTCTACGAAAGCTTTGATCAATTTGGGTTGTCATAATTTCAACAAGAATTTCACCCATTGTCATAATTTTAGGTTTTTTCATTTAATTACCTTTTTTATATTGAGAAGACATTCTTAAGAGGCTATTTAAGAATAGCGATAGCTAGCTTGTGAGTGTTTTAAGTGCGGCGTTTTTTACTTTGCACATCAATATATACTGCGATCAAAATCACCACTCCTTTAACAATAAGTTGATAAAAATATGGAACATTAAGTAAATTCATACCGTTATTAATCACACCGATAATAATTGCCCCAATAAAAGTCCCAATCACTGTGCCATAACCACCTGATAAACTTGTGCCACCTAAAACAGCTGCAGCAATTGCATCTAATTCATAACCAATGCCCGCATTAGCTTGAGCAGAATTAAGGCGAGATGCTAGGATTAAACCGCTTGTTCCTGCCATTGCTGCCATCACCATAAAGACTTTTATCTTCAAAGAAATTACTTTTATACCTGAATAAATAGCCGCTTCTTTATTCCCACCAGTAAGATAAATTTTGCGCCCAAACACTGTTTTAGAAAGTATAAAATGATTCACTAATAATAAGGCAATCATAATCCAGATCGGAATAGGAATAGAAAACCACTCACCATTACCAATTGCTATAAATCCTTCATGCTCGATAGAAATAGATGCGCCGTCTAAAAAGATAGAAGATATTCCTCTAAAAATCCCCATAGTTGCAACAGTTACAATAAAAGAGGGAATGCCGAGTGATGCTGATAACAAGCCATTCATCATTCCAAGTAAGAGTGCCGCTAAAATAGCGAGTGGTATTACGCTAAATAATGAGAGCTCGTGACTTAGACTTAACGCGGCTAAAGTACCAACCATTGCGATAATAGAGCCTATAGATAAGTCAATCTCACCTAATAATAAAACGTAAGTCATCCCAAATGCAGCGATGGCGATAATCGACACTTGCAGCAAGATATTCATCAAGTTGTCTTGGGTGAAAAAGTATGGTGATTTGAATGAGAAAAAGATTAATAAAGCAATCAGTCCAATTAAAATCCCACCATAGCGCTTGCACCAATTAGGCACTATAAATGTGGCTGATTTTTTATCAAGCTTAATATTTTGTATTTCCATTATGATGTCCTTTTGTTGGTTTTATTTGAATGTACACCTGTTGCAAAGAACATGATCATTTCCTGCGTAAGTCCTTGCATTTGATCAAATTGCTTTACAATATGCTTTTCGCGCATTACGATAAGGCGATCACTCAGTGCCATAACCTCAGGTAATTCAGAGGAGATCATAATAATTGCAGTGCCACTTGCGGCAAGGGTGCGCATAATTTTATAAATCTCATATTTTGCACCAACATCAACTCCGCGTGTAGGCTCATCTAAAATTAAAATATGTGGTTTACTTTCTAGCCATTTGGCTAAAACAATTTTTTGCTGATTTCCTCCACTTAGATTTCCTGCTAACTCATCCATACTTGATGTTTTAATACTAGTTTTTAAAATAGCACTCTGAGCAATTTCTATTTCTTTGAGGCGGTTTATAATCCCTGTTTTATGTGTAATTTGTTTAAAATTAACCCCATTAATATTATTTAAAATACTATGCGCTAATGACAGACCCTCTTCTTTACGATTTTCTGTCACAAAAGCAATTTTTTGAGATATTGCATCGTATGGATGGCGTATCTTTACCAATTTTCCTTTAATAGATATCTCACCAGTATAAGCTGCCATTCCAAATAGAGCTTTCATAATATCAGAACGCCCAGCACCAACTAAACCAAAAAATCCTAAGATCTCACCTTCGTGTAAATTAAAGGAAATATGATTAAAAACATCTTGCTTATGTAAATTGTTAACTTCTAAAATGGCTTGATTTTGTAATGCTGTCTCTGCTGCTATCTTATGTATTTTTGGTGGATAAATATCTTTCATTTCACGCCCAACCATTAATGCGATAAGTTCATTAATATCACATTTATCTTTTTGAAGTGTTTTGATAAAACGCCCATCCCTTAAAATAGAAATGTCATCCGAGATTTGCATAATCTCACTCATGCGATGTGATATATAAATGATTGCCTTATCTTGTTTTTTTAGCTTAGCAATAATCTTAAACAAGATTTCAGCTTCATTATCACTGAGTGATGAGGTCGGCTCGTCCATAATTACAATTTGTGATGGATAGCTTAATGCCTTGGCTATTTCCACTAATTGACGTTGCGCCATAGATAGATTAGACAAAGGCTGTGCAGGATCAAGCATAATCCCTAAATCTTCTAATAAAGCACTTGCATTTTTAAGCAGTCGTTTATCATTAATAATACCAAAGCGTTGCGGCTCCTGATTTGCGTAAATATTCTCAGCAACGCTCATATTGCGACTTAAGCTTAATTCTTGATAAATAATCGCAATCCCAGCACGGCGAGATTGCTCAGGATTTAAAAAAAGCATAGGCTGCCCATATAATAAAACTTGCCCTGAACTTGGTGGATAAATACCTGCAAGAATCTTCATTAATGTTGATTTTCCTGCACCATTTTCACCTAATAAAGTATGTACCCGCCCTTGCATAATTTTAAGCGATATGTCGGTTAAAGCTTCAACACTTCCAAAGCGTTTCGCAACATTAATCACTTCGATAATTGGTTTAGTTAGCATGATCATCACCTAGTTATTTATAGTTAGGGCAAGCTTAAGTTTCAATACTATTAATTAATCTTTGGGTTAATCTTTTTTAACATATACGCCTGGAATAACAGGGATATTTTTTTCAACGCTTTCACCTTTAATCGTCTTAATTGCAGCTTCTACCGCTAACTCACCCATTTTTTCAGGATGTTGGGTAATTACGCCAACAAATAGGGGATCATTATCAACCGCTTTACGTGCCTCTTCCATGCCATCAAACCCAATAACTTTTGTTGTTTTCTTCGCAGATTTTACTGCAGATGCAGCTGCTAGAGCCATATCATCACCAAATCCAAAAATTCCTGCTAAATTAGGATTAGCTTGGAGCATATTTTGTGATGTTACTAAAGCCTCAGCGCGGGTAATCCCAGGTTGCATCGCCACAATTTTAATGTCTGGGAATTGTGCAATACCTTTTTTAAATCCCTCAACTCGATCAATAACTGACTGAATAGTTGGGTAGGTAATCACCGCAACTTCTCCTTTTCCATCAAGTACTTTTCCCATTAATTGCCCAGCTAATACTCCGCCTGAATAATTATCTGTCGCAATATGGGAGCTTACTTCAACTCCACTAGCAGCAATATCAACAGTAAATACAGGTATTCCTGCTTTTTGCGCTTTCAAAATTACTGATTTAACCCCTTTAGAGTCAACTGGAGATAAAATAATTGCACTAACTTTTTTGGTAATAAAGTCTTCAATATCCGATACTTGCTTATTTAAATCTTGATTTGCTATCGAAATATTAATGGTTACACCCTCTGCCGCGGCTTTATCTTTCATGGCATTGCCAAGAGCTACGTAAAAAGGATGTTGCTGCGTTAAAAGAGATGCGCCAATTACTTCAGTGTTAGTTTGTGCATGCGCTGATATTGCACTAACTAGTGCCATAGTTGAGCAGATTAAACTTGTTTTAATTATGTTTAGCATGTTCATTTTTAATTCCTTATTTAGATTTAAGTCAGACTTATTTTATTAAATATTGTATTACCTGTATTTGAATTAATTGCAAAACCTGATAACTTTGAAATATTTTCTTCCTTTTTAGAAACATCTTGTTGTATGATCAATTGATCAAAATTCTCCAAGCTAATTGCTGGAAACCCCTCTGGACTACTTTGAAGTGTGGAGATAATACCTATAGAGTTCTGTGAAAAGCTCACCGCCGTACTGTATAAACGCGCCATTGCGGGGTGATTGCAAGCAACTATATCGTTATCTTGAATGCTATCAATCTCCAAGAAGCATTTATTAATAGTCTGCATCTGAATACTCGCCTCCGCAAGCGGACCTAAGAGAGCATGGCATCCTTTAGCCAATGTGCCCCCTGTTAAGTGTACAGCACAATCTAAATATACTTGAATAAATGATAAAACAGATACATCATTGATTAATATTGAAATATTATCTTTTTCTGTAAGAAAAGGAATCATCTTTTGAATAATTGACCCTGCTCCTAAAAAAATAGTATCTCCATCTCGAACCATGCCTGCAGCAGTAGATGCTAAGGATATTTCATCAGTTATTTTAAATTTTTTTGCACTTAATTCTATGTTATTTTGTTCTGTGATTATGGCAGGCACAGATAAAGCAAAATTATGTCGTGCTTTACCAAAAGAGCGTGTTAAAAACCCTTGCTTTTCAAGATAGCTTAAATCATTACGAATAGTGACAGTCGAAACACCAAATTCTTTGCTCAATGTTTCGACTTTAATTTCTCCAAGACGGCGTACTAGGTCTGCAATTTGCAGGCGACGCTTCAATGAATTAGGTTGCTGAAAAGGCATAATGTCCTCCAAGTCGAAAGGTTTTTCTTTCGAGTTAGGTAGAGCTTAAACGTAAAATAAAAACATTACAAGTCTTAAATTAAATTAATTTTAGCTACTCAGTAGAATTAGCATGTTTATTTTTACATGCAACATATTGAACAAATAGATTAAAGAAACCTCGCCGACGGAGAGGATTGGGGTTGATGGTTGTGGTGAGGCTTCTTTAGCTGCACAGTAAATACTTAAAGTGAAATACAACCCTTACATGAAAACTGGTTTTAGCAAATTTAGCCACGCACAAAAATATGAGTTTAAGTGGGCAAAAAGTACATTAAGGCAATTATTATTTTAGGGGACTTCTACAAATTAGATTTTTCAAGGCTTGCGATATTATTAAAAGCGCAGTTCACTTAAGTAAATGAGCATTTTAATAATATCGCGTAACGCAGAAAAAGCAATTTATAAATGCTCCCATAAGCTAATTATTCATAGTTAGGGCGAGCTTAAGTCTCAATACTATTGATTAATCTTTTTTAACATATACGCCTGGAATAATAGGAATATTTTTTTCAACGCTTTCGCCTCTAATCGCCTTGATTGCAGCTTCTACCGCTAATTCACCCATTTTTTCAGGATGTTGGGTAATTACCCCTATAAATAAAGGATCATTATCAACCGCTTTACGTGCCTCTTCCATGCCATCAAATCCAAAAACTTTTGTCGTTCTTTTCGCAGACTTAACTGCAGAGGCTGCAGCTAGTGCCATATCATCATTAAATCCAAAAATTCCTGCTAAATTAGGATTAGCTTGTAGTATATTTTGTGAAGACACTAGGGCTTCTGCTCGGGTAATTCCTGGTTGCACCGCAACAATTTTAATGTCTGGGAATTCTGCAATTCCTTTCTTAAAACCTTCAACACGATCCATCACTGACTGAACAGATGGATAGGTAATTATCGCAACGTCTCCTTTTCCATCAAGCGCTTTCCCCATTAATTCACCTCCTAATACACCGCCTGAATAATTATCTGTGGCAATATGGGAAGTTACTTCAACACCGCTAGCAGCAATATCAACAGTAAATACAAGAATACCTGCTTTTTGCGCTTTCAAAATCACTGATTTAACCCCTTTAGAGTCAACTGGCGATAAAATAATTGCATTGACTTTTTTAGTAATGAAGTCTTCAATATCGGATACTTGCTTGTTTAAATCTTGGTTAGCAATCGAAATATTAAGGGTTACGCCCTCTTCCAATGCCTTATCTTTCATAGCCTGACCAAGCGCGATATAAAAAGGATGCTGTTGCGTTAAAAGTGATGCTCCAATTACTTCATCAGTACGAGTTTGTGCATGTGCTGATATTGAACCTGCTAGTGCAATGATTGAGCAGATCAAACCTGTTTTAATTATGTTTGGCATATTCATTTTTAATTCCTTATTTAGATTTAAGTTATACTTAGTTTATTAAACAATATATTATCTGTATTTGAATTAATTAAAAACCTAATAATTTTTAAATATTTTCTTCCTTTTTAGAAACGTCATGTTATATGATCAATTGATCAAAATGCTTCAAGCTAATTGCTGGAAGCCCCTGTAGACTACTTTATGGGTTCTTAGATTATGGTAGGCGCGGTAAAATTGCATCATGCCTTACAAAAAAAGAGCGTTAAGGGCACATCTATTAATTACTTTTTCTGGGTTACGCGATACTATGAAAATGATCATTTACCTCAGTAAACTGCGCTTTTAATAATATCGCAAGCCTTGAAAAATCTAATTTATAGAAGTCCCCTTAAGAATACTTATTTTTCAAAATAGCTTAAATCATTACGAATGTTTACAGTCAAAATACTAAATTATTTGCTCAGCGTTTCTACTTCAATCTCAATAAGGCTGTTAGGAAGCTTTAGAGCCTTGAAAAGACATAATAGCCTAAAAATCGAAAGTCTTTACTTTCGAGTTCAGTAGAGCTTAAACTTAAAATAAAAACATTACAAGTCTTAAATTAAATTAAATTCACAAGGCAAATACAAAACTTTTTAAATTATTCTAAGATCTTTGATATTTTATATCCTTGAATAATATTTATATACTATTCTATATTATAATAATTTTTACTTTGTTTATCAATTAGAGCTAGGGTGTATTTTATTTTTAAAATTAGTAACTTCTCAGCAGTATTAACATATTTATTTTTATATACTACATCTTGAATATTAAATAATGACAACTTTAAGTCAACCAGTTAAAGAATTCTCACTCCTATCACATGATTATTAGGCAGTGGCTTATCGACT
>BHEQ01000080.1 GCA_003864535.1 Gammaproteobacteria bacterium | reverse complement strand
TTTTCAAGGTCTGCGCTCTTAGCAACAGCGTCTAAAACCACCGCCAGATGCATATTCAATCACACCTTCAAGCTCTAGCATTACCAAAGCATGGGCGATAAATGAGCTTTCTAGCTTTGTTGTTTCGATAAGTTTATCAATCGTTATATAATCTGCCCCAAGTGCGGCTAATACCTCGGCTAAAGCTGGGTCACTTGTTTCTTTAAAAGTTTTTGGGGTATTTATTTTAGAATCTATTTTCAAATCTAAAGCAAGATCAGATTTTTCTGATTTTAAAAGAGTTTTTATCTTTTTATCTGGGATTTTTTTAGTTTGTAAAGCTTTTGGAGGTAATTGATCTTTTAAATCAAGATCATCTACTTTGAGAATAAATCCTTTTGGTAACCAATGCATAAACTCTTCAATAATTTCATTAACATTTTCAACAAGCTTAGCTCCTTGTTTAATCAAATAATGACAGCCTTTAACTTGAAGATTATTGATTGATCCTGGAATCACAAAGACTTCTCTATTCTCTTCAAAACTCAAACGTGCGGTGATTAAAGAGCCTGATCTTAACGCCGCTTCAACCACTAAAGTACCGAGGGCAAGGCTTGCGATAATCCGATTTCGTTTCGGAAAATTTTCAGCAATTGGGGGAGTTCCATTATGAAACTCACTTATAATCAAGCCGTTATTTTGTAATATTTGTTTTGCAAGCGGACGATTTGATTGTGGATAAATCATATTTATCCCAGTGCCTAAAACGGCAATTGTAGGCAGTCCCTCATTAACTGCGGCTTGATGCGCTATAGTGTCGATTCCTAACGCTAAGCCACTGGTGATTACAAAGCCATTTAGAGCTAAATTGCGCGCAAACCGATAAGCATTATCAATACCCTCTTGAGTGGGATGGCGCGTGCCTACAATTGCAATTTGGGGTTTATCTAATATAGATAGATTACCGCAAAAATAAATAAGTGCGGGGGGATCTGCACTTTGTTTTAACAGCTCAGGGTAGCTCGCATCAATAAAGCTGAGCAAGCCACAGTTTGGCTTTTTAAGAAAATCAATATCTAAAGCTATTTTATTCTGATCTAAAGTATGGCGTGTTGCAATAAATCTAGGTGGAATTCCAGCTTCTTTCCAAGCCTCATCACTTGCCTTAAGAGCAAGGTTTGCATCCCCAAACATGCTAATTAGCTTTATTAAACGCTTATTCCCAATACCCTGAGTATGAAATAAAGTAATTAAGCTAAGCTGCATCTCCTTGTTTTGCATCAATCCCAATATCCTTTAATTTTAATATACCAAAGGCAGATTGCAATAGTTATGGAAGATAAGCCAATCACATACAAATAACCAAAAGAGGATTTAAGTTCAGGCATATTTTCAAAATTCATGCCATACCAACCAACAATTAAAGTGAGCGGCATAAAAATTGCGGATAAAATAGTAAAAAATTTCATAATACTGTTTAGATTAATATCAAGCTGAGCATGATAAGCTTCGCGCACTTGAATTACATATTCAGTTAGCTTGATGACACTTTTGTATAGTCTATCTATTTTATTGTTCAGGCGGTGGTAATCATTTAAAATATACTCTTGAAAGTCATTAAATGGATTTTCACTAACATCTTCAAGCACATCTGTTATTGCTTCATAATGTCTTTTTATTCCTGATAGTTTTTTTCTCAATGCAAGTATTTGTAATCTAATCGAATCTTTACTTGAACTTGATAAATTACTTTCAAGCTCAACTACATTATTTTCTAATATAACTAATTCAGATCTATCCCGCTCAATATCAGAACGAATAAGGGCATAAATTAAAAGAGAATTAGCATGCGCAATTGTTTGGAGTTTAGAGAAAGATATATTAATCAAGTTGATATAATGTGCTGCATCAAATTGACTTTCATCATATAAAATAACATGATTATGCTCATTTTTAAGAATCATCACCGCTTCATTAATAGATTGTTTTTCAATGTTCTTTAGTTGCAAAACGCATAAATAGTGATCATGAAAGAAATCTATTTTAGTTTCATGCAAGCCATTTTCAATATCAATATTAATATGCTTATACCAATTTAAACCAGGACAAGATGACTCATACAATAATTTACGCTGGCTAAATGGCAAAATAACTAAAGAATCAATGTTGATCTGCTGCGTTTTGCTTTGGACAAATTTATTATCCACAAACTCATAGACTAATAAGCCCAAATTAGTTTCACTTAAATTAGTGCTATTTATATTATCTTTAATATTAGCGGTCATGATGATCCCTTCTTTGATTCAGCCTCAAAAGCATCCCATGCCGCCCATTCATCTTGTGCTTCACTAGGAATATCCTCTTCATTTGGATCATTAAATAATAAGATCCATTTTTTATCATCTAAAGCTTCAAACTCTTGAAGTTTAGAAATATATTCTTTGGGAATTAAAGGATAATCAAAGCCATCACGATCATTCCGACAAATAGCAAGCTCTCCTAAACCGATTAATTGACGCTGTTTCGCTGTTACTAAAACAAAACGTATTTTCTTACCATCTGCCGAAAAATTAAAGCGATCTTCAGCAGTTTTATCATTAACACGCTTTTCATCTATAATCCGTCTTGCCGCAATTCTAGACTCTTTTTTGTGTTTTTTTGCTTGAATTAATCTATTTTTCTCAAGATCATCAAGACGCTTAACCTCATCAAAAGCTTTAAATTCTATCTGCCGCTGTTGCTCTTGTGCATCAACTTGAGCTTTAATATGCTTATCTTTATGAATGTTATGTTGCTGCTGTTTTTTAGATTTCGCAACAGCTGTAGCTTTATCTTTTGAAACAAGCCCAGCTTTTAATAATTGATCACGCAAAGACATAAAATTAAGCTCCTCTAAAATAATTATAAAATAAGCTCCCCTCCCAACCTCCACCTTTACAATGGAGGAGTAAGTTACCCCTGCGCAGGGGAATTTAGGGAGGACACTCAGTAACCTTTAATTTAATATAAAATTCGTGACTTTAATGTACCTTTAATTTTACGCATATCTTGGTGCAGTGCTAAAGCTTCTTGCACATCGCCCTCAACATCAACCACAACATAACCAACTGTGCCTGAGGTTTGCAGAAATTGGCTCACAATATTTAAAGTACGCGCAGAAATAAGCTCATTAATGCTCGATAATATCCCTGGAATATTCTCATGAATATGCAAAACTCTATGCGCATTAGGATGCAAGGGCAGGGAAACCTCTGGGAAATTAACCGCGGATAAAGTCGAACCATTATCTGAATAACGAATAAGCTTGGCTGCGACCTCAAGCCCAATATTCTCCTGCGCCTCAATGGTTGAGCCACCGACATGTGGTGTTAAAATTACATTATCTAAGCCACGTAAAGGCGAGATAAATTCCTCATTATTAGACGTAGGCTCAACAGGAAATACATCAATCGCCGCGCCATTTAAATGTTTAGATATAAGCAGTTGTGCTAGAGCATCAATATCAACCACACTACCGCGTGAGGCATTAATCAAAACCGCACCTTGCTTCATTTTTTGTAGGCGTTCACAACTCATAAGATTATTAGTTGATGCAAGCTCAGGAACATGTAAAGTTACCATATCAGATTGTGCTAAAAGCTCATCCAAAGATGCGATATATTTAGCATTGCCTAAAGATAATTTAGGCTCAACATCATAAAACTTGACCAGCATTCCCATGCTCTCAGCCAATACCCCAACCTGACTCCCAATATGACCATAACCTACAATCCCTAGGGTTTTGCCACGCACTTCCCACGAACCTTCCGCAGATTTAGACCAGCCACCTTGATGACAAATAGCACTTTTAAGAGGAATAAGCCGCATCAACATAATCGCTTCTGCGATCACAAGCTCAGCTACAGAACGTGTGTTTGAGTAGGGCGCGTTAAATACAGGAATGGCGAGTTTATTTGCGGCAGCTAAATCAACTTGATTTGTGCCAATACAAAAACATCCGATTGCCATTAATTTATCCGCGTGCTTTAAAACATCATCAGTTATAAACGTGCGCGAGCGTAGTCCAATAATATGTGCGCCTTTAACCGCCGCAATTAGCTCTGCGCCCTCTAATGCTTTGGCATAAGTTTCAATATGAACATAGCCTTCTTCTTTAAACATATCAACAGCTTTTGGATGAATTCCTTCAAACAAAACAATTTTAATTTCTTTCTTAGGATAAGAAGTTTTTTTCATGGATGACTCTTTTATGGATGATTCACACTTAAATTATAGAAAATAAGTTATCAAAAATAAATTATTAGAAATTAATACGTTATAAGGTACAAACTGTTCCCATGACGCGATTTTGTGAATCTTTTTCAACACGAGCTTGATTACATTTAGCAATTGAGCGTCCAACTGGATAAAACGCTTGAATATCAGATGATAGGCTAATTTTACTCGCAGTAACGCTTACAACGGTTGCTGTGCCTAAATCTGCGATACAATCTGAAGTATTCCCAGCATTATCTGCAAGTATAATCATAGCCTTGCCATGATTCATCGGCATACCATAACGAATTACCGCAGCTTTTGCTTTTTGATTAATCAAACACGCACGAATTGCAGGCTTAAGTTGCTCTAATTTAGTCGTCCACTTTGGATCTAGCTCTTGGGAAATATTTTCAACTGGATCAATAACTTTAGGTACAACAGTAGCAGTATCTTGCTTTTTTGCAAGGCATCCTGATATAACAAGGGCAACACTTAAAGCACTTAAAGTTGTAACTAATGATTTAATATTCATAAACATCCTACTTAATAATAAAAAAGAAAAATAAAATAAAAGAAAATAATAATAATGAAAATAACAACTTGAGCCATGAAGTTGAGCTATGGGAACTTCTATCCGCGTCATTAAATTAAGGATTTTAAAAGCCCCTCCCAATCTCCTCTTCGCAGGGGGATTTAGGGGGAGACTTAACTTAATGGCGTTGAGGCACTTTTATAATGTTATTACGATAAAGTTATCGCGATAAAATTATGGTTAGAATTTAAACAGTTGTAAAATTTAAAATATTCGCGATTTTGCCTTTTTTAGCACGATTTGTCATCAATTTAATTAAAAATAATTTTATATCTGCTTATTTTGACTTATTTTGACTTAAAACAGAAAGAGGTGATTAATTTTGATGTGCTTTTTAGTCAATATGATTTATCGTATGCGTTTTACACAATACAGTTCTAAACAACACAATGGAGATGTAAGTTATGAGACGCAAAATAGTCGCTGGCAACTGGAAAATGAATGGCAGTTTAAAATCAAACGAAGCGTTACTTGATGCTTTAAAAAAAGCCAGTATCCCTAATAATGTTGATGTTATTATCTTTCCTCCTTATCCGTATCTAATTCAAGCACAAATGAACCTGCAAAGCTCAGCAATTAAAGCGGGTGCGCAAAATTTATCCATATCTGAAGGCGGCGCATTTACAGGTGAAATAGCTGGCAATATGATTAAAGATATTGGTTGTAATTATGTGCTTGTCGGACATTCTGAAAGACGCACTTTGTATGGTGAAACAAGCGCGATTGTCGCCCAAAAAACCGCAGCAGCTATCACACAACAACTAACCCCAGTATTATGTATTGGCGAAACATTAGCCGAACGTGAAGCTGAGCAAACCCAAAATGTACTAACCGAGCAGCTCCAAGCAGTAATTGAGCATTGCGGCATTGAAATATTCTCAAAATTAATTATCGCATATGAGCCTGTTTGGGCAATAGGCACAGGAAAAACAGCATCTCCTGAACAAGCTCAAGCCGTTCATGCATTTATTCGTTGCTTTATTGCTAAAAGTGATGCTAAAATTGCCGCCCTTGTTCAAGTGCTCTATGGTGGTAGCGTAAAAGCTAGTTCCGCTAAAGCTCTTTTTGAAATGCCTGATATTGACGGCGGCTTAGTTGGTGGCGCAGCACTTGACGCAACAGAATTTACCGCTATAATATCGGCGGCTTCTTAAGTAGTTAGGAATAATATGCAAATGAATTTAATGATAGCGCTTCATTTTGGAGCCTGTCTTCTTATTATCGCTTTAGTGTTAATGCAACACGGGAAAGGCGCAGACGCAGGTGCAGCTTTTGGCAGCGGCGGCTCTGGCACTGTTTTTGGTGCAGCTGGAACGGGTAATTTCTTATCCAAACTAACGCGCTGGGTGGTAATTATATTTTTTGGCACATCGCTAAGTTTTATGTTCATAATTGGTCGCCCTGAAAAAGGAACATCAGTTTTAGATACAATCCAATCTAGCGGCGTACCCTCATTAAATATTCCAGCTCTTCCTATAGATAATGCTGCATCTGGAGTTCCAAAGCTAAGCTTAGCTCCAGTTGATGAAACTGCTAATGAAATTGTTAATGAAACTAACGCCGCCAAAGATGTACCTGAAGCGGCACCAGAATCTGGATTAGAAGCAACTGAATCTAAGCCTGAATGATTATGATTAATGATTAACAATTAATAACTGTTTAAAGCAACCTTTTAAATGCCGGCGTGGTGGAACGGTAGACACGCTACCTTGAGGTGGTAGTGCCCTACGGGTGTCCCGGTTCAAATCCGGGCGTCGGTACCAACTTTGAAACGAGGCCTACATTAGCTAGGCTTCGTTTTTTTATTTAAAGGATATTCATATTATGAGGCGCAAAATAGTAATTATTTTACCCGGTTTAACGGGAATATTCCCTTTAATATGGAAAAAAAATATGGATCATTATGAGTATCCTCATGAGCTTAAAACCATATTTAAAAATGGTACTCTATCTAAAACTGCCGTCACTAATTTTAGTGGGAATATTATGTGGCGTTTGAATTTATTAGACCCCAATTCGCGGCGTGGTTTATTATTTACTGCATTATTTTCAGATAACGCGCCGATAAAAAAAATTGGCTCACACTTAGGACTAGCATGTTTTAGTCGCGCTCAAGCAACGTCTGATCTGTCCCAGCTTATGCAAAATCATCACAATATAATTATAATTGAAGATAAATTAATCAACGAATTAGCTTCAGCTGACTTTTCAAAATGGTCAAGCAGCCTCCAACATATCAACGAACATGTGATAACTCCTTGTTTGGCAGCAATTAAACTCAACTACATTGATGAGCTGGTGCTTGATGATGGCTTAGGTTTATCCTTTCAATATACGAAAGGCTTTAAAATCTTCCTAAGGAAAAATAGTTTTGGGCTCACCTTTAAATAATTTCTCTATTGAACGCATCTTACGAGATACATTATGAATATAACCATTAAACAGCGCGGCATAATGCCATTACCAACTTCTTTTGATCGATTTGATAATGCGAGTGCTCTCTTAAATAATATCTTTAATTCACGCGGATGTACGGATAATAAGGATATAGTTCTTGAACTTAAACATCTAATTCCTCCAGATTCTTTAACAGATATAGACAAAGCGGCGCAAAGAATATGTCAGGCAATTATCGCGCAAGAATCTATTTTAATTGTTGGTGATTTTGACGCTGATGGCGCAACATCTATCGCGCTAATGGTGCGCGTTCTTAAAGCTTTTGGGGCAAGCAATGTTGCGTATATTGTCCCTAATCGTTTTGAAGATGGCTATGGTTTGAGCCCCTCTGTTTTAAAGCGCGTTACCGAAAAACCTGATTTATTAATCACCGTTGATAATGGCATTGCCAGTATAGAAGGTGTTGATTATGCTAATAGTCTAGGTATTTGTGTGATTATTACTGATCATCATTTACCTGCTGATCAAAAACCTAATGCGTATGCCATAGTTAATCCGAATCAACATGGGGATTTATTTCCAAGCAAGAACTTAGCTGGTGTTGGCGTTGCTTTTTATTTATTAATAGCTACATTAAAGCACCTAAAAATAGAGCAGATAAATCATGAAAATAATAAAAATGATATTAATCATATCAATAATATAAGCCATATTAATAAAAAAATTAAGATGTCGAATTATCTCGATTTAGTTGCCTTAGGCACAGTTGCGGATGTCGTTAAGCTTGATCGCAACAATCGCATTCTCGTACATCATGGTTTAAAGCGCATGCGGCAAGGATGCTGTGTAGAAGGCATTAAAAGCTTGGCGCGGATTAGTGCTAAAAATATCGCAACTATAT
>BHEQ01000079.1 GCA_003864535.1 Gammaproteobacteria bacterium | reverse complement strand
GCTAGGTGTGAATGAGTTTTTTGATCCAAGCAAAGTCGTTGCACATCCTGAGCTTGCGCTAAGTAATGGTGCGATTCGCGGCTGGGATAAACGCTCAATTTATTATTATTCGATGATGCGCTCGCTTGCGAACCATTATGGATTTGATATTGACCTGCCATTTAATGAGTTAAACCCAGAGTATCAAGCTGTTATTTTAAATGGTACGGGTAAAACTCTAGTTGATTTTGAATATATTGGTGCTGCTGGTCAAGTGGTACAAAAAACCCATGCGTTTGAGGGAGTATTAAATAATCTAAAACGGCGTTATCGCGAGACCGACTCAAATTCCGTGCGCGATGAGCTTTCTAAATATCTGACTAATCGCGCTTGTCCTGAGTGCTCTGGTGCACGTTTAAGCGTTGCGGCACGCAATGTTCATATTGAAAATTTAGCGATTCATCAAATTACATCTCTACCGATAGATGAGGCTTTTGCGTGGGCGGATAAGCTTAAATTGAGCGGTGCACGTGGTGAGATTGCCCTGAGAATAATTAAAGAAATTAAAGCACGCTTAGGATTTTTAGTAAATGTTGGTTTAGATTATTTAAATTTATCGCGCTCCGCGGAAACCCTATCAGGAGGAGAGGCGCAGCGGATTCGTTTAGCTTCCCAAATTGGAGCAGGTTTAGTCGGCGTGATGTATGTATTAGATGAGCCATCAATAGGATTACATCAGAAAGATAACGAGCGTTTACTGCAAACTTTATTTCATCTTCGAGATTTAGGGAATACGGTAATTGTGGTTGAGCATGATGAAGATGCGATTTTGCAAGCTGATTTTGTGTTAGATATAGGTCCTGGAGCTGGCGTACATGGCGGCGAGATTGTCGCTCAAGGAACACCTGCGCAAATTATGAGCAATAAAAACTCGTTAACAGGGCAATATTTATCAGGCAAGAAATGTATTCCCATTCCTAAAACAAGAGTTAAAAACAATAAAGATCAACAAATTAGAATTGAAGGCGCAACAGGAAATAATCTAAAAAATGTAACTGTTGATATTCCAATTGGCTTATTAACTTGCATTACGGGAGTTTCAGGCTCAGGTAAATCAACCTTGATTAATGATACCCTAGCCGCGGCAACTTCAGCTCAAATCAACGATTCTAAGATAGATGTCGCGCCATATAAGGCTATTTTAGGACTGGATTTATTAGATAAAATTGTAACGATAGATCAAAGCCCAATCGGGCGCACTCCGCGTTCAAATCCTGCCACTTACACAGGTTTATTTACCCCTATTCGCGAATTATTTGCAGGCACACAAGAGGCACGCACACGTGGCTATAATATTGGACGCTTTAGTTTTAATGTAAAAGGTGGACGATGTGAGGCTTGCCAAGGTGATGGAGTGATTAAAGTTGAGATGCACTTTTTGCCAGATATTTACGTCCCTTGTGATCAATGCGCGGCTAAGCGTTATAATCGTGAAACTCTAGAAGTACGCTATAAAAATAAGAATATTTTTGAGATTCTAGAGATGACAGTTGAGGATGCCACTGAGTTTTTTAAAGCCGTGCCTGTAATTTATCGTAAGCTCCAAACTTTAATGGAAGTAGGCTTAAGCTATATTACCCTTGGGCAAAATGCAACGACGCTTTCAGGTGGCGAGGCGCAGCGGGTTAAATTATCGCGCGAGCTCTCTAAACGTGATACAGGCAAAACTTTATATATTTTGGATGAACCAACTACAGGTTTGCACTTTCACGATATTGCCCAATTACTCAAAGTGCTGCATAAATTACGTGATCAAGGCAATACGATAGTGATTATTGAGCATAATTTAGATGTGATTAAAACTGCAGACTGGCTGATTGATCTAGGTCCTGGCGGCGGCGCTAAAGGCGGCGAGATTTTAGTTTGCGGCACTCCTGAAACGGTTGCTAAATGCAAAAAAAGCTACACAGGTGAGTTTCTTAAGAAGGTTTTAAAATAAGAGTTTGGAAGCTTAGGATGGTTAGTGTCATTAGTTGATCTCATTAGTTATTCAGAAATTTTATCTGCTTGTGTTAAAATATCCAGATTAAATTTTAGCTTTAAATTAGGGATATATTAATGTTGCAACTTCTAGGTAGTGTCGCTTTATCTGATTTTCGTCAAACCCAATTGCTTGAAAAAATAAGCATGCGCAGCTTAAATATCCCACAATTTAGCGCAAGTTTTACTTATTTTATCGATACAGCAACCACACTTGATCCCCAAAACCTACAAAAATTATGTGGCTTACTTGAAGATAAACAAACACTTAAAGAGCTATCAACTCTGGATTATCTTCCCTCTTCGTTTGTATTAATCACACCGCGGATTGGCACACAATCGGCTTGGTCAAGCAAAGCTACTGATATTGCTATAAATTGTAATCTTAAAAATATATTAAGAATTGAACGCGGCATCTTATATTCTTTTACTCAAGAGCTCGCTGCAGCTGATTTAAGCGCATTTGCAGAACTTATTTTAGATCGTATGACTGAAAGTGCCTTGTTTGAGATTGATCAAGCTGCGCAATTATTTGATCATAGCGAACCTAAACCTTTAGATATTATAGACATTCAAACTCACGGACAGCAAGCTTTAGATGATGCGAATCAAGAACTTGGATTGGCATTATCCAAAGATGAGATTATCTATTTATATCAACATTACATAAAACTTAAGCAAAATCCAACCGATGCGGAAGTTACAATGTTTGCCCAAGCTAATTCTGAACATTGCCGCCATAAGATTTTTAACGCGGATTGGATTATTGATGGCAAAGTGCAAGATATATCCTTGTTTGGAATGATTAAAAATACTTATCAAAAATACTCTGAAATATCTTTAAATAATGCAGCTTTAGAAAATGAAGTTTTATCCGCTTATCATGATAATTCCGCGGTGATTGCAGGATATCAAGCAAAAAGCTTATTAGTTGATAAATACCAGCAATATCAATATGTAAATGAAAAAGCACATATTACAATTAAAGTTGAAACGCATAATCATCCCACGGCAATTAGTCCCTTTGCAGGCGCAGCAACTGGCGCAGGTGGCGAGATTCGCGATGGCGGCGCGACAGGAATTGGCGCAAAACCTAAAGCTGGCTTAAGTGGTTTTTGTGTCTCTGATTTAAAATTAGCAGAAGCCCCAACACACTGGCTGTCTCCGACAGACCTGTCTCCTCCAGACCTATCTCCGATAGAACTATCTCCGCCAGACCTATCTCCAATAGACTCACCTACGCCATACATTGCCGATTATGGCAAACCACACCGTATTGCAAGTGCTTTGGATATTATGCTTCAAGGACCTCTTGGATCTGCGGCGTTTAATAATGAATTTGGAAGAGCTGCAATTACAGGTTATTTTCGCACATTTCAGATGAATGTAAATGGCGAGCAACGCGGCTATCATAAGCCGATTATGCTTGCTGGTGGCATGGGCAATATTCGCCCGATGCACGTTGCTAAAAAGATTATTCCAGCAGGTTCTTTGTTGATTGTGCTAGGTGGACCTGCTTTAAATATTGGGCTTGGTGGCGGCGCAGCGTCTAGCCAAGATTCAGGAATTGGTGCAGAAGATTTGGATTTTGCCTCAGTTCAACGCGGTAATCCTGAAATGGAACGCCGCGCTCAAGAAGTTATCGAGCGTTTACGTGCGATGGGCGCTCAATCTTTAGTGATCTCAATTCATGATGTTGGTGCTGGTGGTTTATCTAACGCATTGCCTGAATTAATTAATGATGCAGGCAAAGGCGGTATTATCGAATTACGCCATATTAATAATGATGAAAAATCAATGAGTCCGCGTGAGATTTGGTCAAATGAAGCGCAAGAGCGTTATGTTTTAGCGATTGCTGAGCAAGATTTACCTGAATTTAGTGCAATTTGCGAGCGTGAACGCTGTCCTTTTGCGGTTGTAGGCACAGCTACCGATGCCAGAAATCTAAAAGTTTATGATGCACATTTTAGCAATGCAGTAGTTAATTTACCCATGGAAGTTTTATTAGGCAAACCACCTAAAATGACTAAAAATGTGCAAACACGCTTATTTAAAGCAGGAGATGCGCTCGCAACTAATTTAAATGAGACTCAATTAGTGCAAATGGCGCAAGCGGTTTTACGCCATCCAACTGTTGCGGATAAAACATTTTTAATCTCAATTGGAGATAGAACTGTTGGAGGTTTAACCGCGCGTGATCAAATGGTGGGACGTTTTCAAGTCCCAGTTGCGGATTGTGGCGTAACCGCGTCAGGTTTTGAGAGCATAACGGGCGAGGCTTTTGCGCTTGGCGAGCGTCCGCCACTTGCACTTTTAAATCCTGCTGCATCAGCAAGAATGGCAGTTGCCGAAAGTATCACCAATATCGCAGCTGCAAGAATTGAGAATTTGCGCAGCATAAAATTATCCGCAAATTGGATGGCAGCTTGTGGACATGCAGGTGAAGATGTTGCTTTATTTGATGCAGTTAAGGCAATTGGAATGGAGATGTGCCCAGCACTTGGGATTGCAATTCCTGTAGGTAAAGATTCATTATCTATGAAAACGCGCTGGAGTGAGCATAATCTAACCAATCAAACCACAGAAAAAGCGGTAATCTCGCCTTTAAGTGTGGTTATTACTGCATTTGCACCCGTGCTTGATGTAACTAAAACATTAACTCCTGAGCTTAAAAATATTCCTGATGCACGTATTTTATTGATAGATTTAGGCGCAGGTAAAAATCGTTTAGGCGGCTCTATCTTTGGACAAGTTCAAGATAAAATTGGTGATATTGCGCCAGATTGTGATAATTTTGAACATCTTAAAAATTTCTTTACAGCGATTCAAACACTCAATGCACAAAATATTATCCACGCTTATCATGATCGCTCAGATGGCGGTTTATTTGCAACACTTGCAGAGATGATCTTTGCCTCAGGTTTGGGGCTTGAGATTAAACTTGATAGTTTAGGCTCTAATCTTATTTCTGCTTTATTTAATGAAGAGTTAGGCGCAGTTATTCAAGTTAAAAATTCTGATATGAGCATAATCAACAAGATTTTCAAAGATTTTGAAATTGATAGTCTAGTTCATGATATTGGATCGATAAATAATGAAGATGCTTTAAATATCAGCCATAAAGATAAGATAATATTTAAGCAAATGCGCTGCACTTTAAGAAACTGGTGGTCTAAAGTAAGCTTTGCGATGCAATCACGACGTGATCACCCCAAATGTGCACAAGAGGCTTATGCGCTTGCGCTTAATCCTAATTATCAAGGTTTATTTGCCAAGCTTAGCCCTGATCTTGAAGCGAGCACTCATTCGCATAATCATGCCAATACCAAAAATCTTAGTGCTCGGTTAAATATTGGCGTTAAACCTAAAATTGCAATATTAAGAGAACAAGGGGTTAATTCTCAAGTGGAGATGGCGGCAGGATTTGATCTAGCTGGATTTGATACTTTTGATATCCATATGTCGGATATTTTAAATAAACGCGTTAATTTAGCTGATTTCCAAGGGCTTGTAGCAGCTGGTGGCTTCTCGTATGGGGATGTTTTAGGCTCAGGCATGGGCTGGGCTAAATCAATCTTATATAATGATTTTGCACGCAAAATGTTTGAAGATTTCTTTAAAGATAAAAATAAATTTGGCTTGGGCGTGTGTAATGGCTGCCAAATGCTAGCAGGATTACACGAGATTATCCCAGGAGCTAGCCATTGGCCTTTATTTACGCATAATCTGGTCGCACAATATGAGGCGCGTTTAGTCCAAGTTGAGATCGCCCAAAGTAACTCTATGTTCTTTAACGGTATGATAGGCTCACAATTACCTATCGTAATCTCTCATGGTGAAGGTCGCCCACAAGAACGCAATGACGGCGATATCGATAAATTAATTGCGCAACATAATGTAGCGTTACGCTTTATTGATGATAAAGGTGCAATTGCAACAACTTATCCGCTTAATCCAAATGGAGCTGTGCATGGAATTACTGGGGTCACGAATGATGATGGACGTATCCTTGCGATGATGCCCCATCCTGAGCGCACTTTACGCCCTTTAAACTTCTCATATCTACCTGATGGCCTATCTAAAGAGAAATCACCATGGTTACAGGTGTTTATGAACGCACGCAGGTTTGTAGCTTAAATGGATGCGAGAATTTTATTATGTGGTGCGATTATCTTTGAGGTAATTGGCACAACATTAATGAAGCTATCGAATGGGTTCACGGTTCTTGTGCCCTCTATTTTTATGATTATTACGTATAGCATATCGTTTGCATCGTTAACTTTATGTTTGCGTAAAATGGAAGTAACCATTGCCTATGCAATTTGGTCGGCGGTTGGAACGGTGTTAATTGCAATTGTAGGCGCACTTTTTTTTGGGGAGAATATGAGTTTATCTAAAATTGTATGCTTGCTTATTATTATCTTAGGTGTGATAGGTTTGAATTTTACTGATGATTAAGTAGGCTGTATTTACATGCTTTACCCTTAGAAGTACCTGCAGTACTGCAAGTACTGGAAGTACTGTAAGTAATTAAAGTACTGCAAGTAATCAAATTATTTCTGTACTATTGAGTTATATTTTTTATATTAAAATAAAGGCGAGGTGGATTTAATGGATAAGGATAATTTAATGAATATTGCAGTAATTGGTGCAGGTGTTGTCGGTGTTGCCACGGCTTATGCTTTAGTTAAAGCTGGATTTAAGGTAAGTTTATTTGAGAAAAATAATGACGTTGGATTAGAAGCAAGTTTTGCAAATGGAGCTCAGCTTTCGTATAGTTATGTTGCCCCGCTGGCGGAACCATCAGCATTAAAAGATCTTCCTAAGTATTTGATATACAAAAAATCTCCGTTAAAATTTAATTTAAAATTCAACTTAAAACAATGGCTATGGGGCTTGCAATTTATTAAAGCATGCAGTGCGGCTAAATCTGCGCAAACTACCTCAGAATTATTATCACTTTCCTATTTTAGCCGCGCTCAAATGCATGATTTTATTGAGCAAAAGCTAAGCTCTGCTGAGACTGATTTTCAGTTTAGAAAAAATGGCAAATTAGTTATCTATCGTTGCGATACCGCGCTTTTAAAAGCGGCACAACAAGTAAAATTACAACAAAGTATGGGATCAACTCAAAGTGTATTAGATAAAGCGCAGTGTTTAGCCATTGAACCTTCATTAAGCACAATTAGTGAAAAAATTGTAGGCGGCGTATATACACCAAGTGAGGAATTAGGCGATTGCTATGAGTTTTCTAAATGCCTTTTAAAAGAACTTCAAAGCCATGCCTCTTTCTCCTTATATTTAAATAGTAAAATAGTTAATATTAACCAAGAAAATAATGAATTTAAGCTTAAATATCAGACAGATACTGCAAACATATTAAAACCACAACAATTATCTTTTGCGCAAGTTGTCCTAAGTGCGGGTATTGAAAGTATTGAGATTGCTAAACAGATGAACGTCTCCTTGCCTTTATATGCTTTAAAAGGCTATAGCTTAACGGTTGCTTTAAAAGATAATGATATTGTTCCTGAAATTAGTATCACTGATTCTGCTAAAAAAATTGTTTACGCGCGTTTAGGTGATACTTTTAGGATCGCCGCGATGGTTGATATGGGCGATGCGACTAAGATAATTAATCCGCAACGCATTGCTCAGTTAATTGAAGAGGCACAAGAGATGTTTCCGACATTAGATTATGCAAACGCCATCCAATGGACGGGGCTGCGTCCTGCCACCGCGCAAGGTAAGCCAATTATTGATGAAAGCCCAATTCCTGGTTTATGGCTCAATGTTGGGCATGGTGCTTTAGGTTTTACGCTAGCTCTTGGAAGTGGTGAATTATTAGCTGAACTTATACGCAAAAAACTAGATTTAAGTGCTCAAGTTAGTCTTGATCCTGAACCATTTTCTTATGCGAATGTGAGATAAATATGAGAGCGCTAAGCCCTGCCAGCCTTGGTATTATGCTTATTCTTTGCTCACAACTAGCATTTGCTTTGATGGATAGTAGTATTAAATTACTTGGAAGACAAGATATTGAGTTACCTACTATTTTATTTTTTAGAAATATTATTCCAATGATTTTGCTCCTACCGCTATTTATCAAAAGTGGCGCCTTAAAACCTTCTTTTAAACGCTTACCGCTCCATGCACTTCGCTCTCTTTCTGGATTGATAGGCATGTACTTGGTCTTTTTATC
>BHEQ01000078.1 GCA_003864535.1 Gammaproteobacteria bacterium | reverse complement strand
ATATTAAGATTAGTGCTACAGATAACCCTGATTTACGCCAATTGGGTTTGATTTTACTTGAGCCTGCAAATCTAAATCGAACCAATACCAGCTTTATCTTGGCTAAAAATCATATTTTAACAATCAAAGATTTACTCAAGCAAGAAGTTGATCTTGCTATTATTCCAACAAAAACATATCAAAACCTAAGCCCACCTGTGAAAAATTCCCTACGTGCCTTAGTTGCCAATAGTAAAGATGATATCGCTGCGCTTACCCATGTATTTTTATTACATAAAGAATATGCAGCACGTCTAGATAGTTTCAAAAATATCCTCACTACTATGCCTGATAATAGCTCAGGCAAATCTATTTTGGATGATCTTGAATTAACTGGGTTTACAATAATTGATGAGGTCGCTCAGCTTGATTTTATGATAGATCTAGTTGATGCATTACAAATTTAGGTAATTTTACCTAAGTAAACTGCGATTTTAATAATATCGCAAGCCTTGAAAGAATCTAATTTATAGGAGTCCATTTATACAGAGTATTCTTAACAGAGCACTTGTACCTGATTATTCGTGCAAACTCTCTATCAATGGAAATGTAAAATAAAATGTAGTGCCATGCCCGTATTCTGAATAAAAGTTAATTTCCCCACTCATGCGTTCAACCAATGTTTTGGTGATGCTTAAGCCCAAGCCTGTACCTTTAGAGCGATTAATAGACTCTGCGGCTTGGGAAAATTTATTAAATACCCTAGGCTTAAACTCATCAGAAATACCACATCCATAATCGGTAACTTTAACGGTTGTCATCGTCTTACTATTTTCAAGATAAATATCAATCATGCCATTCGCGTATGAGAATTTAGCCGCGTTAGATAATAAGTTGGTCATAATTTGAATAAGCCGATTATCATCCCCCATAATCATAACATTATCGTCACTGGTATAAAAGTTAACATAAACTTGAAGCTCATTAATATAAGAACCACTAAGTTCTATTGATTGGTGGATAATAGAGACTAAATTAACAGGGTGTAAAGTAAAAGTTAAAGTCCCTAGCTGAATTTTTTGCAAATCCAAAATATCATTTACAAGGACTAATAAGCGATCCGAGTTGCGTACCGCTATATTTAGCATCTTTTTTGATCTTTCATCAAGCTTATCTAATATTGAGTTTTTAATTAAGGCTAACGCACCTTTAATCGAAGTTAGCGGCGTTCTTAATTCATGCGAGACTGTAGCTACAAACTCATGAGTGAGTTTTTCTGCCTGCCGCTGCTGCGTAATATCTCTAATTAGGCAGGCATACAGAACTTTATTTTCCCGAATAAACCTGTTAAAGCTTAAATCAACCAGAAGCCCCGTGCTATCACCTCGCATCGCAATGAGTTCAACATTAGTATTAATATATTCTTGCGTTAACTTTTCTATAATTCTTAAAAAATTAAATTTTATATCTTGTACGCTAGACTCAGACTCAGGTTCATAGGAGAAATAATCGTCTATTTTTGTATTAATAATTTTAACGATAGGGACTAAAAAAATATTTGAACTAGTCTGATTGGCGGCTAAGATTATGCCGTCTTCATCAATCATTATCACCCCAACATAAAGATTATCTAGGATAATTCTTAATTGTAGTTCACTATCTATAAGTTTAAGAGCTACTGTTTTACGCACATTTATTTCTTGCTCTAAGACAAGATTGGTAGTCGTGAGTTCTTGCGTTCTTTCAGATACGCGAGCCTCAAGTAAACGATTTGCATCTCTAAGCCTAATATGGCTCGAAAAACTAGTATAAATAACCATAAAACAAATAATAACTAAAGCACTATTAGAAACAGGAAGCCAATAACTAAAACCCTTAAAAAGTATAAAAGAAAATAGGAACTGAATAATAATCGATAAAAGTGCCAGACTAACCCCTGCAAGAGGTGAGAAACGGCTGATAATTAGGCAAGTTAGAATAATAAATATCAGCCCGAACCCATGAACTATGTTTAGAGAAAGCGCTATGTTTATTTTATTGTGGCGCAAGGCATCATAAATTTGAGCTTGAATCTCAACCCCTGACATTTGCTGATAATATCCTGCCAGCGCAGGCGTATAATTATCACCTAAACCTGTTGCAGTTGCACCGATAAAGACTATCTTATTTTCAAATATTGTAAAAGGTATCCGTCCCGACAAAACATCTGTATAAGAAACAATTGGGATTGTATTTGCATACCCACTAAATTGTACAAGAGCACCGACGCTCATTAACCATGCGCCCGTATTATTAAAAAGGTGTGGATTAGGATAGTTTTTAGCAATATTTGGATCAGTCATATTTAAGAGCTGTAAGGCAAAACTTGGATAAATTGTCTCGCCAAACCCACCCCAAAGATTAATAGAGCGTAAGACACTGTCTTTATCCGTTATCACGGTAACATGCCCACTGTTAGCTATATTTGAGAAGATATTGAGCTTATTGATATTGGTATTGGTATCATCCAAATAATTCATTTCTGAAATAATTGGTTGTACAGGGAGCACAATATGCCCATTTGCAGCAATTGAACTTGCCAGAAGTTCATCATTTTCGGTTATTTCTTTAAAAATAATATTTAGCGCAATCGCCCGCGCTTTTGCCTGCGTAAGAAAATCAAGAATAGAAGCATGATAATTTCTCGGCCACGGCCAAATTGGAAGTTCTTTTAAGCTCTTATCATCAATGGCAATTATGATGATATCTGGTGATGGCTCCCGAATATTAGCTACTGAGAAATTATCATAAATAGTATTAGATAATTTTTCTGTTACATCCAATTGACTCAGTAAAAAATATAAACATACTGTCAATATAATTAGAATAAAGGTATAAATTTTTTTTGCCTTTAAAAGCTGCAAGCAAAATAATAATTTTTTTAGCATACTAAGCTCTTAATATTGTAATTAATTTGATGAAGGCTCATCTATTTATGCTTTTCCAGATGATGATAATATAGCAAGCCTTAAAAGTTTCCCCTCCAAACCTCCCCTTCACAGAGGAGGAGCTGCAAATGAGGGTGATTTAGGGGGATCTGTAAAATGCTTAAATTTCTTTATGATGAAACTCAAGATTATTTTCAAGAGCATATTTCTTGTGTGCTTTTAACAGATCATAAAGTTCATTCTTAGAGCCTAACATAACAGGAATACGCTGATGAAGCTTCGTAGGCTTGATATCTAAAATGCGTTGATAGCCCGTACTTGCAATGCCGCCTGCTTGTTCAACCAAAAACGCCATTGGATTTGCTTCATATAAAATGCGCAAGCGTCCACCTTGAGCACGGGTACGCTCATCAATTGGATAAGAAAACATACCGCCGCGTAATAAAATTCTATGGACATCCATAACCATAGCCCCAACCCAGCGCAGAGTATAATTCTTCTTGCACACTCCATTTTTACCTGCTTCACGCGCCTTAACATATTCAAGCACAGGCGCTTCCCATTCGCGTCTATTTGAGTGATTAATTGAATACTCACTTGCTGTTTCAGGTATTTTCATATCAGCATGAGTTAAAATAAATTCGCCAATATCAGGATCTAAGGTAAAGCCATGAGTACCATGCCCTGTCGTTATAACCATCATTGTTGCGGAGCCATATAAGACATAACCTGCGCAAATTTGCTCAACCCCTGGGCGTAAAAAATCCTCTTCAACAGGATTAGGACTTGGTGAGCGTAAAATAGAAAAAATAGTTCCAATTGGTCCATTAATATCAATATTACTTGAGCCATCTAAAGGATCAAAAATAAGTAGATATTTGCCACGCGGATATTCAGGAGGAATCTGATAAATCTCATCCATCTCCTCACTACACATTGCGGCAACATGCCCACGCCAAACATTATTTTGTAAAAAAAGTTTATTTGCAATAATATCCAAATTCTTTTGCTCTTCACCTTGAATATTACCCGTTCCTGCAGAGCCTAAAACATTTGGTGCAAGCTGTCCTTTTTTAACTGCTGCGGCAATTTGCTTACATGCAACTTCAATATCATTCATAAGCATTGTGAATTCGCCAGTCGCAGTCGGGTGCTGGCGTTGCTCTTCTATTAAATATTGGGATAAAGTAGTACCTATTTGCATAATGTGCTCCAACTTAAAGTTTAATCAAAGTAAAGTATAGTATAAAGGACTCTTCTATAAATTGCGCTTTTAACAAAACAGCAAGCCATTTCAGGGCTTTTATGATATGCGGCGTGATCTCAGTTATTATCTTACATATTATGTGATAAATAGCCTAAGTTGTTACGCTAGAACGAGTAAATTTAAGAGGTATGATGAATATTTAATGCAAAAATAATTACTTATTTGCTACAAAGTTTTATTGTCTAGTATTTTAATTCATAATCACCACAATATAAAACTATTAACTTTAACTAAGTTTAAAGATAGTTGGCTTGGTAATCCCCTTAAATATTACTAGGATTTATTAGATGGCGACTTTAAATAATGCAGGCTATGGGATTTTATTTATTATAGGCTCGCAAATTGCCTTTGCCCTTATGGACAGCAGTGTAAAGCTAATTGCTCAACATGATGTTGCACGGCCAGCTCTCCTTTTCTTTAGGAATATTATCTCGTTAATTAGTTATTATGCCGCTGTTTATTAAAAGTGGCACGATCAAAGTATCTTTTGGGCGCTTACATCTTCATGCAATCCGCTCTTGTTCTGGGCTTATTGGCATGTATCTTATTTTCTTATCCTTAACTTTATTGCCTCTATCAGAAGCAACAGTATTAAGATCTTTTAGCCCTTTATTTATTCCAGTTCTTGCTTTTTTCTGGCTTAAAGAGAAACTTAATTTTATCCTTATTCCCTGCTTTATCATTGCGATTATAGGAACATGGTTTCTATCAGGATTAGATAAACCGCATTTAACTTTGCTATCTCTTTTGCCTATTGCAGCTGGTATTTTTACCGCGTTTGCGATGGTATCTATCAAGCGAATGAGTCATCTTGCCAGCGGTATAGAAATTGTATTTTATTTCTCTTTTTTTGGAACAATTGCCTCGCTTATTTTTTTGGTGATCACCAAGTCGCCGCTACCAAACACGCTAAGCGTTTGGGGAATGATTTTGGTGATGGGATTATTAGCAACACTTGGACAAATCACCTTAACGCGTGCTAATAGTTATGTATCAGCCTCTGTTTTAGCACCTTTTTATTATCTAAATGCAGTTTTTGGAGCGTTACTTTCTCATTTCTTCTGGAACGAACCTTTAGGAGTTTATGGTTGGATTGGTGCAGCATTAGTTATTTTTTCAGGAGTTTTATTGGCTTTAACACGATCAAAGCGTTAATGAATATATCTCATTGATTTACAATGCATGTCCCAATAACTTGTTTGAGCACGTGAAAGATAGCTTGAATACTCAGGGCGTTCACTTTACTGCACATTAGTTTTCACCTTGATAGTTTGCTTATTTTACTGGAGAAAAACGCTTAATATTCATCATAATTTTTATAGTCTCTGTAGATAAAAGGCTTTGTACCGCATGTTAACTGGTTATCCACAGACATTACTGCTATTAAAATAATCTTATTATTTGCATCTTGTGAAAGACAAAATGGGCGTTTGGCAAACCATTTGTACTTCGTTCCAAATGAAACCCAGTAAACTTGTCCTATTTTAAGAGGTTTTGGTTTTTTGGTGTGGTTAGTGCCGCTGCCGTACATTATGCAAGATGCCTTGCTATCTGCATAGTTTATTTTTTTTCGCTCCCAATAACGAATTTCTGTAGTTGCAGGACTAGCTACAGCCACAACAATTTTCCAAGAATTGTTGATTGTGTCGGAATCAGAAGGATAAATTGAGCCAACGTAAAAACAAGGTTGATTATTAATAATTAATGCATTGGCTGGGTAGTTATATGGAGAATAGTAAGGCCATAATTGGCATCCTGACAATGCCACAATGATTAAAAAAGTAGTTATACAGCGTAAGAAACGACTAGTTTCCATTTTTCTTAGGGATAATTTTTTATTTTCCATGATAAATATCTCTACTTAATTTCTTGAATACCCAAAATCTTATCAGTACATATCTTCTCGCTACTATTATTAATATATGCTGCTTTTAGCAAAATAAGTTGATTATTCGCATCATGCGAGGTGCAAAATGAACCCATTCCAAACATTCTTGTCTTCGTATAAAACACTACTAAATAAGGATGCAGGTCTTTAAGAGGAAGTCTACTTTCATTATGCTTAGCTTCTTGATCATATCCAATGCAAGACTCTTGGCTATCTGCAGCCTTTATTTTTTTTATTTCCCATACTTTATGCTCTATCAACCCGCCAAATGCTTTTAGTGTTTCTCTATCATAAAAAATAACTTTAACATTCCATTTGTTGCGACGTGAATCATCATCATAAATATGAATTGGGCCAACATAAAAACAAGGTCGATTATTAACAACTAATATATCAGGTATATATTGATGCGGCGATGAGTAAGGCCATAATTGTCATCCTGACAATGCCGCAATGATTAAAAAAGTAGTTATACAGCGTAAGAAACTACTAGTTTTCATTTTTTTCAGCAATAATTTTTTATTTTCCATGATAAATATCTCTACTTAACTTCTTGAATACCCAAAATCTTATCAGTACATATCTCCTCGCTATTATCATTAATAAATGCTGTTTCTAGCAAAATAAGTTGATTATTCGCATCATGTGAGGTGCAAAATGAACCCATTCCAAACATTCTTGTCTTCGTATAAAACACTACTAAGTAAGGATGCAGGTCTTTAAGAGGAAGTCTACTTTCATTATGCTTAGCTTCTTGATCATATCCAATGCAAGACTCTTGGCTATCTGCGGCCTTTATTTTTTTTATTTCCCATACTTTATGTTCTATCAACCCGCCAAATGCTTTTAGTGTTTCTCTATCATAAAAAATAACTTTAACATTCCATTTGTTGCGCCGTGAATCATCATCATAAATGTGAATTGGTCCAACATAAAAACAAGGTTGACTATTAACAACTAATATATCAGGTGTGTACTTGTAAGGCGAATTGTGATTTCTTAATAGGCATCCAGTCAGTGATAGAATGATTAAAAAGGTAGCTATGCGGCGTAAGAAACGACTCGTTTTCATTTTTTTCAGCAATAACTTTTTATTTACCATGATAAATATCCCTACCATAACATCCTGTTAAGCCAGTTTTTATGCCGACTCAGCGCACAGGATAACCTAGTTGATGATCATATATTTAAGTCAATCTTTATGATTAACCATGCTTTTTATTGGCTCTTTATTGGCTTTTTACTCGCATCAAGCCAGATTACACAAGCGTAATATTCAGGAAAAATTTGTGGGAATTGGATCACAATTAATTCATCAGAAAAGTTTATACCACCTGTTTCTTTTGTTTTAATCAACAATTCTTTAATCTCATCAACTGTTTGTTTGCCACTTGCTGCTTCACAAAATATGTTTGCTCGATATTCAGCTATTTTCTGGTCAATAAGAATAATAGAAATCAGAATGACAAACCAATAAAGATGGATATCACTTTTATAATTGATCTCATGATCTTTCTCATAGAATTATTTGATCTTAATATGATCAAGCTCAACAGGCTCTTCACCACACTTTAGCTCGTTATCAGTAACGATAGTTTCTAGTATTACAAGCTCATTATTAATGTTTCGTGAAAGACAAAATGAGAGCCTAGCAAATGACGGTGATCTTGCATTAAAGTTAACAAGATATGGGTGCATAAGTTCAAGAGATTTTACTTTTGGATAAACACCACTTCCATACGATACGCAAGATTCTTTTCCAACAGCATGCTTTATTTTATTTCTTTCCCAATATACAGCATTAGTTATCCATGCTGATCCTGCTTGAATAGTTGAAACGCTAGCATACCAAGGATAGCGAATTGCATTAGAATGAAGTGGATCAATATGGTCAACATAAAAACAAGGCTGCCCATTGACAATAATGGCATTAATATCATATTTATAGGGGAGTGAATATGGGTATGGAAATATACATCCTTCTAATGACATAATAATAAAAACAACAGCAGCAATATATTTAGAAAAATAAAAGATCTTTATGATACTAAATAAAAAAAATTTCTTATTTGGTATCATAAATAGTTCTCGGTTTTGCTCTAGGAATGGGGCTTTTATTTGGTAGTAGTTGTTTATTGGAAGGGGCTTTTAAAAATCCTTCTAAAATTGTTGTAGATAATATATC
>BHEQ01000077.1 GCA_003864535.1 Gammaproteobacteria bacterium | reverse complement strand
TTGTTGCTCTAATATTTCCAACCTCTTAGTTTCATCAAGCTCTGAAATAGTATTTGCAAAAATATCCTTTACATATTCTTCTAAAGCTCCGCCCATGCTATTTGCTCTATTTCTATTTTGGTAGTATGTTTTTAGTTCACTCATAGGATTTTCGACAATATTAACAATCGCATTTAAAATATTAGCCTGCATTTTTTAATTTCCATTTAATTTAGTTTTTAATATACAAAGTCCACTAAAAGAGCATATTGCATGGACTTATATTGACTTATATCTGTTTGTGAATATTGCTAAAAAGAATGTTTTAACGCAGGAAATGTGCCTGATTTAACCGCAGCAACATAAGCTTTAAGAGCTGCTTGGATGCTCGGTGCACCCTCCATGAAATTATGCACAAAGCGTGCACTCTTGCCGCTGTAAATACCTAAAATATCATGCAGCACTAAAACCTGACCATCACAATCAATTCCAGCACCTATCCCAATACTTGGACAAGAAATTGCCGCAGTTACATCTTTTGCAAGGCTTGCAGGCACGCATTCCATCAAAATAAGATCAGCTCCAGCATCTTCATGGGCTTTTGCATCATTTAATAAAATAGCCGCATCTTGATCGGTTTTACCTTGAATGCGATATCCCCCTAAAGTATTGACAGATTGGGGTGTTAAGCCAATATGCGCACATACAGGAATGCCGCGCTCTTGCAAAAAAGCTGTGGTTTGAGCTAAATATGCGCCGCCTTCTAATTTAACCATATGCGCCCCAGCTTGCATTAACGCTACGGCTGCTTCAAAAGCTTGCTCTTTACTTTTTTGATAAGAACCAAAAGGCAGGTCAGCTAGAATTAACGCATGCTTGCTCCCATTTGCAACCGCACGAGTGTGATAGCACATATCGGCTAAAGATACGGGTAAGGTTGATGAGTATCCAAGCATCGTCATGCCTAAAGAATCACCAACTAGCAAAATATCAACACCTGCATCTTCGGATATTTTTGCAAAACTTGCCTCATAACAGGTAAGCATTGCTATTTTATCGCAATTAAGTTTCATTTTGCGTAAGGTATTGATCGTTATCATAGCCACTTTATAAGTCACTCCATAATTTAATTTTACAATTTAATCTAATGTTTTAATTGTTCCACCTCTCTTTTGGAAGAGAGGCTCGGGCAAGGGGTCAATGCAATTAAGTTAAGGATTCCCTCATAAATCCCCATTCGCAGGGGGACTTTTAGAGTTCCGCATAAATCCACTTTAAAAGGGTGACTTTTACAGCTCCTCCCCTTGTAAAGGGGTGGTTGGGAGGGGGTTCTTTTTTAACTAATTGATTTAACCTTAAATATAACTAAAGGTATAGTTAAAAACCACTATCTTCAGATAAATACTCATCAGCTCCAAAAGCTAAAGTTGCTTTAACGGCGCATTCTTCTTGATTGTTTTTAGGATTAAGACCCGTGACGGTTGCGACCCAAATTCCCCATTCTTTATGGTCTTTTAATTGCCAAAAAGCACCTGATTCTTGTTGATTATTTTTCTCTATAGCATTGGGTTTGCCTAATTTTTTTTGCGCAACTGCAGCAAGTTTTTTATAATTTGCCGCACAAGCTTTATCACCTTCAAACAAAAGTACAGTTAAATCAACCAAGAGCCATTTTTTAGCATCTTGAAAAAACATCATAGAGGCGAGTTGATTATTTTTTATTGCCGTAAATTTTAACGCACCATCTTCATCTTTTTTGCCACGCTTAAATGTCCCCCAAGGCGTGCTAGTTTTTTCTATATTATCTATATTTAAATCCAACATTTTTGGGTTAGTTAGACCATTAATAATATCCTGCATTGATTGAGCTTGAGCTGAATATGTACTTAAGATCATAACCGCTAAAATAGCCGCAAGTATAGATTTAAAATTTAAAGTATTATTTTTTTTAGAATTAATTCTCATGCTTATGTAGCCTTATTAGGAGTTGATGCTAAGATTAAATGAATCTCATCAATTAGAATATTAATCCCTTCGTTTAAGACTGGATCAATCTTGTTTTTGCGTTCTTCTTCATCAGTTATATAGTCATCATTTTTCTTAATTTGCTCAAGAGTTAAAACAGGTAAACTTGCTAAGACACGCAGCTCATTGAGCAGTTTCATATTAAGTTCCTCTTTGTTTTTTTGATCTAATTTACGTTCCTTTAAGTTTAAAGAATATTCTTTTTCTTTCCATGCATCTAAAGAGATTGCAACTTGTTGTTGATAGATTAATAACTCTTTTTCTGTCTTTAAGCGCAATTGGTGTGCTGCAACCAATTTTGGTAAGAGATTACCGAGGCTTGTATCTTTTTTATAATCTTTAGCTTTGCGAATCTCATCCCAAGCTAAGGCAAAGTCTTGCGCACTCTCGCCGATTATTTTAGGATCAATTGGAGATGGAAAAGCTAAATCAGGCTCAACTCCTTTGTGTTGTGTGCTTGAGCCGTTGGCGCGATAAAACTTAGCAATAGTTAATTTAGCTTGTCCTGCGCCTTCACTAATGCTGCTTTTAATAAATCTATCTAAAGGTACTACTGTTTGGACAGTTCCTTTGCCATAGGTTGTTGTTCCCACAATTAAGGCGCGTCCATAATCTTGCATCGCTCCTGCGAAAATTTCAGATGCAGAAGCACTAAGACGGTCAACCATCACTATCATAGGTCCTGCATAAATCATTCCTTTATTAGTGTGCTCCTCCGCAATACGCCCGTCACGCGATTTAGTTTGGACTATAGTTCCGCCTTTTAAGAATAATCCAGACAGGCTAATTACCTCCTCCAAAGAACCGCCGCCATTGCCTCTTAAATCAATCACGAGACCATCAATATTCTCTTTTTTCATATCTTCAACAAGAGCTTGAACATCTTTAGTTGTGCTTCGGGCACTGCTTGCGCCTGCGCGTTTACCTTCAATATCGCTATAAAAAGTAGGTAAAGTAATCACTCCTATTTTGTTGGTGCGCCCATGAGAGGTTATATTTTTGATACTACTTTGTGCTGCTTGCTTATTTAAATCAATTGTATCTCTGATAATTTTAACTTCTTTGACCGCGCCCTTATTTTTCGCAGAAATTAATTGTAAGCGCACGATAGATCCGCGTTCGCCGCGAATTTTATCAACAACATCATCAAGGCGCATTCCATAAATATCCAGCCATTCACCCGTATCTCCTTGAGCTACGCCGACTATTTCATCAGCCACCTGAATTTGTCCTGATAAATCAGCAGGTCCGCCCGCAACTACATCAACGATTTTAACCGTATCTTCATCTTGTTTTAGGACAGTTCCGATTCCATTTAACTTTAAACTCATAGAAATATTAAAGTTATCAGATGCTTTAGGTGAGAAATAACTAGAATGTGAGTCAAAGCTTGTCATTAATGCATTTATATATAATTGTGCAATATCACGAGATTCAACTTGTCTTAAACGCTTAATTCTGATTTCGTAGCGTTTTTTAAGGGTTTGCTTAGCCTCATCAAAGGTTTTATCATTAAGCATTAGATTTAAAATATCAAATTTAACCCGCTTAATCCAGATTTGATCTAGTTGGGCTTGATTCTTAGCAAATTCAGCTTTTTCACGATCTAAATTAATAGTTTCTTTAAGTGTGAAATCAAATGGGCTTTCTATAAATAATAATGCTGATTTATTTTGATTTTCTATACGCTCTTGTAATCTATTATAAATAATAAAACCTATAGATAGATTTCCTTCTTTAAGATTTTTTTGTAAATTAGGCTTAAGCTTACTAAACTCTTGAATATCAGATTCTAGAAAGTAAATCTTTTGAGGGTCGATAGATTTTATATAATTATCGAATACTTGTTCTGCTTTAGCCTGATCAATTTTCTGATCTTCATAATGATATTTTGTCATTAAAGTTGAAATAGAGTGGGCTATTTCTGATAAATGTTGATCAGGTTTAACTAATGTTTGTGCGCAGGCGAATAAGAAACTGCTCGCAAATATAGCGCTAAGGAGCGATTTTCTGAAGAGTTTGTTTAGAGTGAAAGACATAAAAATCCTTAATAATTAGCACTAGTATTTAATTGCCTAAATGCATTTTAAAATAAAATAATAATAATCATAATAATCATCATAATAATTATAATTAGTAATATAAGAATAATGAAAAAAGACTATAAGAAGCCCTAAATTATAACATTTAAGAAATATATATTACTGGTTAAGATAATTTATTTTCAAGCTGTTTTTTTAAGACGTTTTTTCAAAATGGCGCATAAATTCACATAAAGTTAAAACACCATCTAGTGGCATCGCATTATAGATACTGGCGCGCATCCCACCAACCATTCTATGTCCTTCAAGATTGATCAAGCCTGCATCTTTTGCCTGAGCTATAAAACGTGCATTTAAAGATTCATCTTTTAAAATAAACGGTACATTCATGCGTGAACGTGCCTCAATTGCAATAGGATTGGAATAAAAGTCACTTTCATCAATCGTTTTATACAAAGCATTCGCTTTTTGAATATTTACTTTTTCAATTGCGGCAATACCGCCATTAGCTTTTAACCATTTAAAAACTAAACCAACCATATACCAAGAAAAAGTCGGTGGCGTATTTAACATCGAGCCATTTTGAGCTTGCATTGCATAATTAAATACATCTGGAGTGTGGATATGAGCGCGATCTAATAAATCTTCACGTACAATTACTAAAACTAAGCCTGAAGGGCCGATGTTCTTTTGAGCACCTGCAAATATCAAGCCATAATCAGCCACATTAATCTTGCGTGAGAGAATGTTAGAACTCATATCCGCCACTAAATCAGGCTGTGTATTGTTGGCACACTTTAAAATTACAGGTGTATCTTGAAATTCAACGCCATTAATTGTCTCATTACTGCAATAAAAAACATAAGCACTCTCGCTTGAGGCTTGGATATTGCTTAGATCAGGTAGAGTCGTGTATTTTTGTGCCGCAGTTGTGGCGAGGATATTAACTTTAGCGTAATTTGCAGCGCATTGTGCCGCTTTTTCAGACCAAGTGCCGGTTTCTATTAGATCAATCTGCGTATGCGTTCCTAAAAGATTTAAGGGAATGCCAGAGAATTGCCCATAAGCTCCACCTTGCAGAAACAGTACTTTATAATTATCTGGCACATTAAGTAAATCACGCAAATCTTGCTCAGCTTGCTGCGCGATCTCAATAAATGGTTTAGAGCGATGGGATATTTCCATCACGGACGCACCTAAATTATTCCAATCAAGAAAATCTTGCTGGGCTTGATCTAGAACAGACCTAGGTAATGTTGATGGACCTGCGCAAAAGTTAAATAAACGGCTCATTATAATGCTCCTTTTGTTGATGGAATTTGATTGATGATCTGCTCATCAAGCGTACTTGCAGCATAGAGAGCACGTGCAAATGCTTTAAAAATACTCTCAACCATATGGTGGGTATTAATTCCTTTTAAAACATCAATATGCACGGTGATCATCGCGTGATTAACTAAGCCTTGAAAGAATTCTTGGACTAATTCAACATCAAAAGTGCCGATTTTTTGTTTAGGAAAGCTTGCGTTAAAATATAAACCAGGGCGTCCAGATAAATCTATCACAACGCGGCTTAAAGCCTCATCAAGTGGCGCATAGTTCGCCCCATAACGCACGCAACCTTTTTTATCACCCAAGGCTTGTTTTAGTGCACAACCAAGCGCAATCCCTACATCTTCCACAGAATGGTGATCATCAATATGGGTATCGCCTTTACAGACAATATCAAGCTGCATCCGTCCGTGTCTTGCTATTTGGTCAAGCATGTGATCTAAAAAAGATACTCCTGAATTTAAGTTGCTTTTCATGAGTGAATTAAGTGTTAACGAGACATCAATTTTAGTTTCATTTGTGTGGCGAGAAACAGTTGCGGTACGCATAATAATCCTTAAGTTAAAAAGTATTAAATCAAAGACGTAACGCTAGCATAAATGAGGTTTTTTTTCATATTTTTAATTTGAATCTTCACGCACACAGCCTTGATCTAAAGTTATTATGTTTTGCGCCATATTTTTAATTTCTTGAAGATTATGAGTGACATATAAAATAGGTATTTTAATTTCCTGAGTTAGAAGCTTTAAATAGGGTAATAACTCTTGCTTCCTAGCATTATCTAAGGATGACATAGGCTCGTCCATTAATAATAATTGTGGCGCACTTAATAAAGCACGTCCTATTGCAACTCTTTGTTTTTCTCCACCGGATAAACCATATGGAAAGCGTGCCAGCAAATGCGCTATGCCTAATAATTTAACAATTTCATCAAATTTAGGCTCCATTGAAGCTGCCAAGCCATATTTAAGATTACCCCGGACACGATAATGTGGAAATAAACGCGCATCTTGAAATACATACCCAAGATGGCGTTTATGAATTGGGATATTTATTTTTAAAGAGCTATCAAATAAAACGCGATCTTTAAAGATAATCAGCCCTTTATCAGGTTTAATCAGACCGCTGATGATGTTAATTAAGCTAGTTTTACCCGCTCCAGATGCGCCTAAAATTGCAGTTAAACCTTGGGCTTTTAAGCTGATATCTATTTTCAAAAATAAACTAGTTTTTGTATTTCCATTATTATTTAAAGCTGTTAGCGCATTTTTAATCTCATGTTCTATATTTATTTTTAGCATAATATTAGCCACGTCCTAAACGCGCTTTACTCAAGCGCAATAACCATTCTGAAACTAATAATGCAATAAAAGATAAACCTATCGCAATAAGACATAAACGCCATGCGGCATCTTGCGCTCCTGGGGTTTCGATTAAGGAATACATTGCTAAGGGAATTGTTTGGGTCTGATTTGGAATGTTAGAAACAAAGGTAATTGTCGCCCCAAACTCCCCTAAAGAACGGGCAAAACTTAAAATAATCCCAGCTAAAATCCCAGGAAAAGCTAGCGGTAAACTTAGCGTAAAAAACACTCGGATACGGCTTGCGCCTAATGTTCTTGCTGCTTGCTCTAAGCCTACATCAACCGCCTCAAAAGATGTACGAATAGCGCGTACTAGCAGAGGAAATGCCACTACTGCTGATGCTAACGCAGCTCCTTGCCAGCTAAAGCTAAACGATACTCCAAACCATTCATATAAATAACGCCCGATTATACCTTTCTTTCCCATGCTAATTAGTAACATATAGCCAATTACAACAGGTGGCAATACTAGCGGTAAATGAATTAAACTATCAAGCAGGGTTTTGCCATAAAAAGAATAACGCGCTAAAATCCAAGCAGTTAAAATCCCAAAAGGCAAGCTCCAAAGCACCGCATTTAGTGCAACTTTTAGGCTTAAAATAATCGCAGCCCATTCAAATGCTGAAAATGATATTCCCAAAAAATTAATGCTATCATTGATCATTTAGTTATATCCATTACTTATACTCATTACTTAAATCCATATTTTATAAAAATCGTGCGTGCATCATCACTTTGTAAATAATCATAAAAATCTCTTACCGCAGGAGTTTCATGCCCTGTTATGATCGCTAAAGGATAGTTAATAGCACCATATAATTTTTGATCAAAAAGCCCTATAACTTTAATTTTTTTAGATGCGATAATGTCTGATCCATAAACTATTCCTAAAGCAGCTTCACCACTTTCAACGAGCATTAATGCAGCTCTAACATTACTCGCAGGTGCTAGCGTGCTTTTTAAATCTTGCCAGATATTTAAAGCTTGCAACGTAGTTTTTGCATACATGCCCGCAGGAACATAATTGGGATCGCCCACAGCTAAGCGTCCGCCATTGAGTAAAGCATTCCATTTAGGCATATCTCCCCAGTTATTTTCTAGATTAATTAATTGATGATTAACGTTATTTTTATCTTCATTGGGTATATCTGTATTTATTATATTTGGATCTAATGGCGCAATTAAGACCAAGCTATTATTTAAAAGAATTAGCTCACTATCTTTATCAATCAGATTCTTATCATTAAGATAATTCATCCAATTTGTATTTGCACAAATAAAGATATCCGCAGGCGCATCTTGCTCTATTTGGCGGGCAAGTTTGGATGAAGAGGCTAAGACTAGAGTCAGCTTATTTGATGTTTTTAACTCATAATTTACCGCAATATCCTCCAAGGCCTCTTTAAGTGAAATTGCGGCAAATACATTAATTTTTTGAGCACTTAAGGCAAAATAAGGACAAAGTAAAATACATACACTTAGGATTAATCTTTTAAAATAAATCATTTATATAT
>BHEQ01000076.1 GCA_003864535.1 Gammaproteobacteria bacterium | reverse complement strand
CCATTTGCTTTGACTTCTTTTTTTGTTGCTTCAAATACTTTATTTAAAGCGTCTTTTTCTGTTATGGCAAAACGAAATGGATTATCTAGTTTAATCCCATTAACCTTCATTGAGGGTTCATGAATTCCAAGCCCCTTAGCAGGCTCAACATTGGCTGAAACTGTATATTTTAGCGAAAGCATACCATGCTCATCCATCTGTAAAAATGTAGCTGCAATTTCAAGTAAGGCATCTTTTTGAGGATCAAGCCCACCTGTTTCAACATCAATAACTACAGGCAAATAACTACGAAAGCGCAAGGCTAAGGGTGGGATATTGGATAATTGATCTGCCATTAAGTGCTCTTTTTAGCACGCGCGGAGCTGGTGCTTGTTTTTGCGGGAGCTTTTTTGGCAGTGCTAGCTATATCTTTTTTGGGTTTAAGATCTTGTGCATATAAGATAACTGGTGAGATATTCGTCTCTATAGTTTTCTCATCCACAATAACCTTAAGCGCATGTTCTAATGAGGGGAGCTCAAACATCGTATCCATTAAGGTGTTTTCTATAATAGTCCGTAAGCCGCGTGCGCCTGTTTTTCTAACGATAGCTTTTTTTGCAACCGCAAGTAAAGCACCATCAGTAAACTCTATCTCAACGCCTTCACGCTTAAATAATTCTGCAAACTGCTTGGTAATTGCATTTTTAGGCTCAACTAGAATTTGCATTAAGGCGTTTTCATCTAATTCAGTTAAAGTCGCAACTACGGGTAAACGTCCGATAAACTCAGGGATTAGCCCATATTTAATTAAATCTTCAGGTTGAGTTTCTGCAAATGCTTGAGACAAAGTTTTTTTATCCTCAATGCCTTTAACCACCGCGTTAAAGCCAATACTGCCTTTTTCTGCACGCATTTGGACGATTTTTTCAAGACCTGAAAAAGCCCCACCACAAATAAATAAAATATTACGCGTATCCACTTGTAAAAATTCTGTTTGCGGATGTTTACGCCCACCCATTGGCGGCACTGAGGCTATAGTTCCTTCAATTAATTTTAATAAAGCTTGCTGAACGCCTTCACCTGAAACATCACGTGTGATGCTTGGATTATCACTCCTGCGCGATATTTTATCGATCTCATCGATATAAATAATCCCTGTTTGAGCTTTTTCAACATCAAATTCACACTTTTGCAATAATTTTAAAATGATATTTTCAACATCTTCACCAACATAACCAGCTTCAGTTAAAGTAGTTGCATCAGCCATTGCAAAGGGGACATTGAGCATACGCGCTAAGGTTTCGGCTAATAATGTTTTTCCAGAACCTGTCGGTCCAATTAATAATATATTAGATTTAGAAACCTCAACTTCATTATTTTCAGCTTTTATCTCTAAACGTTTATAGTGATTATAAACCGCAACAGACAGAGCTTTTTTAGCTTTTTCTTGCCCAATCACATATTGATTTAAAGCCTCAAATATTTCTTTAGGCTTGGGCAGTGGCGCGTCTAATAAAGATGTTGATAAAGGTGGCGCATTTAGCTCAGGAATAACTAATTCATTACATAATACGATACATTCATCACAAATAAAGACTTTAGGCCCTGCAATGAGTTTTTTAACTTCGTTTTGATTTTTACCACAAAAAGAGCAAGTATGTGTTTTATCAGATTTTTTAGTAGGCATAAGTTCACAGTGTCAGAAAATAGGTTAATAAATAAGGATTTTAAAGAATTTTATAAGTAAGATTCTAAAGCAATAAACCAATAAATCAATAAAGCAAGATGTGATTTAGATATAAGATTTAGATGTATTATTTAGATATATAATTTAAGCATATAATTTAAATATGTAATTTAAATATAAAGTTAATGTTCATTTGATTTTGATGCTTGCTTTTTAAGCATGATATGACAATATACCTAGGTTTTAAGATCAAGATCAAGATCAAACTTACATTTACTATTTAATTATTACTATTTACTTATAAAGGAAAATCATGTCAGCACAGATTATTAAACGCAGTGACTTTGTTCAGTCAATTACCGATAGCTTGCAATTTATCTCTTATTATCATCCTATTGATTATATTCAAGCTCTTAGCAAGGCTTATGAGCTGGAAGAATCTGCCGCCGCTAAAGATGCTATGGCACAAATTCTAATTAATTCAAGAATGTGTGCAGAAGGTCACCGCCCTATTTGCCAAGATACTGGTATCGTTACTGCTTTTATTAAAATTGGGCGCAGTGCTAGATTTGAGGATGATTTTGATCTGGAGGCTGCATTTAATGAAGGAGTTGCTTTAGCTTATAATGATCCTGATAATAAATTGCGTGCCTCTGTTTTAAGTGATCCTGCAGGCCTTCGGATTAATACCAAAGATAATACTCCCGCTGTAATTCATTTTGAATTTATGGAAGGAACTAAAGTTGATATTCATGTCGCCGCAAAAGGCGGTGGGAGTGAGGCTAAAAGTAAATTTGCGATGCTAAATCCATCCGACTCTATTGTTGATTGGGTTTTGCAAATGCTACCACAAATGGGCGCAGGCTGGTGTCCTCCTGGAATTTTAGGAATAGGTATTGGCGGCACTGCTGAAAAGGCGATGTTAATGGCGAAAAAATCACTTTTAGAACCTGTTGATATCCAAGATTTAGTCAAAAAAGGCTCTGAAAATCGTCTCGAAGAGTTACGCCTTGAATTATATGAAAAAGTTAATCAACTTGGAATAGGTGCGCAAGGTTTAGGCGGACTAACTACAGTATTGGATGTCAAAATTCTAGATTGCCCAACTCATGCCGCTAATTTACCTGTTGCAATGATCCCAAACTGCGCGGCAACACGGCATACTCACTTTATATTAGATGGATCAGGACCTGCGGTGCTTACGCCTCCAAATTTAAGCCATTGGCCCAAACTTACCCATAATGTAACCTCGGCGCGGCGCGTTGATTTGGATAAAATCACGCATGAGGAAGTTCAATCATGGAAAATAGGTGAGGTTATTTTATTGTCAGGTAAGCTTTTAACAGGACGCGATGCTGCACATAAACGCATGATAGATATGCTCAATAAAGGCGAAAAACTCCCTGTTGATTTCACTAACCGCTTTATTTATTATGTAGGCCCTGTTGATCCTGTTAGAAATGAGGTTGTAGGGCCTGCAGGACCAACCACTGCGACGCGTATGGATAAATTTACACGCCAAATGCTAGAAAGCACAGGCTTGCTTGGCATGGTGGGTAAATCAGAACGCGGTCAGATTGCTATAGATGCAATTAAAGATAATAAGGCGATTTATCTGATGGCAGTTGGTGGTGCTGCATACTTGGTATCGAAAGCGATAAAGCAAGCTAAAGTACTTGCCTTTGCTGATTTAGGGATGGAGGCTATTTATGAGTTTACGGTTGAAGATATGCCGGTGACTGTCGCGGTGGATACTCAAGGTAATTCTATCCATCGCGAGGGACCTAAAATCTGGCAAGAGAAATTGCGTAAAATTCCTGTTGTGAGCCAATAACTAGACTTATAGAACTTCTACAGGGGGCTTTATATTAATTAGATTTTTCAAGACCTGCAATTTTATTAAAAGCGCAGTTTACATAGGTAAATGAGCATTTTAATAAAATTGCGTAACGCAGAAAAAACAGTTAATAGATGTGCCTACAAGTTTTATTTATTATCCTGATCGGGCTCATCATCAAATAAAATCTGATGAGCTGGACCATCTAAGTCATCAAACTGGCGGCTGCGCACCGCCCAAAAAAAGCCAATCCCACATACAATAACGAGTATCGTCGCCAAGGGCACAATAAAAAGTAATATTTTCATCTTATTTGATCTCTTTTTATACTACGCGTTTTTATACTACGTAGATGCGGGGTTAATCTGCGCATAATACCTTATTAATATACTAACTAAGCATTACCTTCTTTATTATCCGCTTGTGATTTATCTTCTTGAATTTGTTCTAAACGTTGCATGTATAGCGCATCAAAATTAACAGGTGCGAGCTGAACTGCTGGAAATCCTGCTTTGATTAACAAGCTATCTATTGTTTCGCGTGCATATGGGAATAAAATATTAGGGCAGAACGCGCCGTGCATATGCCCAAGTTGCTCTTCACTAAATCCGACTGTATTGAAAATACCAGATTGCTCAACTTCTACTAAAAATGCAGTTTTATCACCCATTTTAGCTGTAACGGTAATCCTTAAGCATACTTCTGTTAGACCTGTTTCATTAAGCTGATTAGATAGATTGGCTAGTTGCACAGAAATTTCAGGCTTCCATTCCTCTCTAAAAATATCAGGTGAGTTTGGTGCTTCAAATGAAACATTCTTAATAAAAATCTTAAGAATTTCAAAACCTACTTGATCTTCCTGAGAATTTACGGCGGTGCTAACATCATTTACTTTGTCGGTCATATCTGTTCCTATACTTAAACTTATAAAAAAATAAAATAAAACTAAAAGATTAACACGTAAGATACATCTAATTTAATAAACACCTTAAGCTTAAATTAATATTTTAAACTTAATCAATATCTTAAATTTAATCAATATATTAAAGAAGTTTAATCTTTGCTTATTTATGCTTTTAATAATGCATCAAGCTTGCCTGCATCTTCTAAAGCTTGGAGATCATCACAACCGCCAATATGGTTGCCATTAATAAAGATTTGCGGCACAGTCCCAAGTCCTGAACGCTTCCGTGCGTTAATTGCCTGCATCGGATCTTCATTCACATCAAAAATGGTAAGCGCAACGCCTTTGCTCTCGAGCAAAGCTTTGGCCCTGGTACAATATGGGCAATAAGCCGAATAGAACATTTCAATCATTTTAAGTCCTTAAAATAATAAACTATTTATGTTTACTCAGAGGTAAATTATCTTGTTTCCAATTGTCAATACCGCCATTTAGCGTATAAATTGCAGGAAAAGTATATTTTTTAAAAGAACTAGCTGCCTGATAGGCACGCACCCCTGTTTGACAAACAAGAATGACTGATTTTGTTTTATATTTCTCTGCGAGAGCCTCAATCTTTATATTAATATCAGCCATTGGAACATTAATAGATGCTGGAACATGCCCGTTTTTAAAAACAGAACCATCTCTAACATCAATAATAACCGCCTCATCATCATTACTTAAACGCAATAAAGCTTGGCTACTAATTGAAACTATCCCGCTCATACGCTGCTTAAGATTAGATCCAATAATTACAAAAAGCACTACGAAAAATGCTAAAAACAAGTACCAATTTAGACTGGCAAACTCAATAAACCTATCCATGCGACCCCATTACAAAAATAAAATAAATGCTAAATAAAAACGGAGTTATTCTACCTTAAGTTCTAAGTTTTGACAGATTATCTTTACTCTGTCTCATCAAGATCATGTAGATTCTCTTTACGTGTCCGCGAATTTACCCGCATAAATTCAAGCGGTGGGCTATTTTCTCTAAACCGTAATTCTTGCTGAGGAACTGGGATAGTTAGATTATTTTCACGCAAAGCATTGTCAATCGCCCACATGTAAGCTGCACCAACCGCATTTGGTCTTTTTACCGCACGTGGGGTTAGCCAGACAACTAATTCAAATTTATAGCCATATTCACCAAACCCAACCAACCAAACTGATGGATTGCGCCCAGATACTCCTTTAAGAGTATGGGGTAAATCCTCTGCAGCAGCCAGAACAACCTCTCTGACAATTTCTTTATCCACATCAAAAGAGACTCTAAAAGGATAACGCATCCGCCGAATTGGCTCAGTTAGCGTCCAATTTAACATCTTCGTATTCATAAACTCAGAGTTTGGGACAATAATATCAACGCTATCATTATTACAAATAATCGTCGCGCGGACATTAATCTCCTTAACCTCACCACAGATTCCACTACCTTGGAGCTCAATAAAATCACCAACTTTAATAGAGCGTTCAAACAGCAAGATTAAGCCTGAAACAAAATTACTCACAATAGATTGCAACCCAAAACCTAAACCTATTGCCAAAGCACCTGCAACTAAAGCAAAGCTTGTAAAATCTATGCCAACTGCTGCAAGACCTGAAAATAAACCTATCAAAATAATCAAATAATAACTTAAGCGTGCAACTAAATAATAAGCGGGCAATTGATGCGCATCACCTTTATTACCGAGGCGAATTAAAATCTTATTAACCCAAAAAGCAACCCACCACGCGCTAATAATAATAAATAAAAGACGGGCAAAACCAAGTGCGGTAACTGGGGTATCCCCAATCTTAAACAAAGACATATTAAGTTTTTCTTGAGTTATCTGCCAAATATTGCTGCTATTATTTAAAGCCCTTATCAGCCACCTGCTGGTAAAACCCTGTACGGATAAAACATTCTGCTCGGTTAAATTAATTAAAAACTGGGTATCATCGATATTATCTTGCAATAACATAATATTTATAAAAGTCTTTTGTACTGTATCTAATAAATATTGTTTTGATTTATATACCGCTGGATTATCCTCTGTAAGCTCAAGAAACTTTATCCTATTTGTGTCGTTTTTATCAAGCCATGTCACTGATTTTACTAATAGATCATCTAAAGTATCTTTATAAGATAATATATCATTTTGGAGAGTATCAAAATCAATCCGATCCTCTTCAAGAAATGCGAGTAAATAGCGCTCATTTAATAAACTTAATAAATCTGTTTGTGCAAGAGCATGTAAAACCTGAAGATATAATAAACTTTGTTGATATTCATTAGAAAAAATCTGATTATCATTAAATTGATTTATATTCTCGGCTTGTTTTTTTGTAAGCTTAGCCTCAGCTTCTGATAATATATTTTTAGCATGACTAATTTCTTGTTCTATATCATGCCTTTCACTGGCATCTATATATAAATTCTCGGTTGCAAGCCTTCTTGATGACTCTAAGTTTGCAAGATAATTTTTAGAATTGCTACTTTCAAGACGCTTAAACTTTAATTGCTCATCAAAAATAGCCCTATCAAAACGCTGTTCAATAATATTTAAGCCTGAATGAAATTTCTTTGGGTCAATCTTATCTAAAGCTAAATATGCCGCGGTTAGAGTATCCCCAGCTCTAGTGCTCAGCTTTATTCTTTTATCTAACTCATCTAATTCATGTTGATCACGATTAACTTGCTTCTTCGTTATTCTAACCATGGCGAGCAAATCAATTAATTGAGTAATATTATATCTTTCTAAAGCAGCCTGTTTAGGCAATATGGGAGCTAAAGGCTTAAGCTTTAAGCGTGCATATAGCTCCATATTTGCTTTAATTTGGCTGCCTATTTTTAATAACTCATCTAGATCTGCTCCAGTAGACTGATGTATTTGTAGGTTTATTCTCTCGTAAAAATCATTAAGCCTTGATTCTAAAGAATCTTTGTTTGCCCTATCAACATACTGCCACCAAGTAACAGCTAGTTGCATTGGATCAGGAATAGCTATTTCTTTTTGTGGAGATGCATTTGCAGGTAAGTTATTTAAGTTATTTTGGATAATATTAAGCGGCAAATTTTGCGCTTGCGCAATATTTAGGATTATACAAAGTGACAATATTCCAGCCCAAGCTAAATTAAAACACCGCCAAAAGCTAACTAACATTTCATCTCTCATCTATAAGCTGCACTCTTTGGGCAGCATTATATTAGTTCCAATCAATAAGCGACTTGGATTTTTAATTATATCTTTATTATATGCATATAACTCTTCCCAGCTTATCGCTCCATTACATTGTTGCTGTACAATTTTAGGGAGATAGTCCCCTTTTTTAATTTGGTACGCTCTGGGTTTTATGGCTTCATAATCTGCAATTTTAGCGTCAAGAACACTAATCTTTTCGATATACGCATCTATGCCAGAATTTTTTTGCACTAATTCTGCGCTTAAGTCTGTAATTTGGGATTCTTGCCTATTTGCGGTTTCTTTTAATAAAATAACCTCATTTTTAAGCTCAGTAAAACCCATAAGCTCAGCTTTTAGGGATTTATTTTCATCCATGAGCTGATTATTTTCTTTTTGCTTGAGCTGCAGGATCTCAAAATCTTGCTGCAATTTATCTTTCTCTTTTCTTAACTGATCAAAAGCTGCGGTTAAATTTTTGTTTTTACTAACGTCGATATCTAATTCAATATCTGATTTAATATCTTGCTTAATATCTAGTTCAATATCTTGTTTAATATCTGGTTGCTCTGGATTTTCAGCATAGCTTGCATTAAATATTAAACAAAAAAGAATAATTTTAATATTTATTCTACTATTTTTTAAAATACGATAATTCATTGGTTAACCCTTCTTTTAACTAAATAACAATATGATTTAATAT
>BHEQ01000075.1 GCA_003864535.1 Gammaproteobacteria bacterium | reverse complement strand
TTACTCATCACAATACCTTCCATTTATTTAAAAACCAATTACTTATCATCTGCGAGCATTTTCGCATATATTTCAAACAAATATGCTAATTTTTCCTTATAACTTTCAAATGGTTTACTGCTATAACAGCCTTCAATCGCTGTATCTAGTTTATTATGTGTTTTTCTCAATCTAGCTGGCAATTTTGATGGGGAATGTCGGAAATATGAGACTTAAAAACGCATAAAAAAAGCAAAAAAAAATACCCAAGATTATTCATCTTCGGTATTTTTTATTAATTAATAATTAATTAATAATCAAGCATAATTATTTGATTTTTGCTTCTTTATAAAGCACATGTTGACGGACAACAGGATCAAATTTCTTAATTTCAAATTTATCAGGCATAGTGCGTTTATTTTTAGTTGTTGTATAAAAATGTCCCGTACCTGCTGAAGATACTAATTTAATTTTGTCACGAATACCTTTAGCCATGATTTATCCTTTACGGGTTAGATTAAAATTTTTCGCCGCGTGCACGCATTTCTACCAAAATAGCATCAATGCCTTTTTTGTCGATAGTACGTAGACCCGCTGATGTAACGCGCAAAGAGATAAACCTGTTTTCGCTCTCAACCCAAATACGGTGAGTATGTAAGTTTGGTAAGAAACGGCGACGGGTTCTGTTTTTGGCATGTGAAACGTTGTTTCCTGTAACAGTGCGTTTGCCTGTTACTTGACAAATTCTGGTCATGATGCGTAAACCTAACTAGTTGATCAAAAAAATATAAATGAGAGCGACTATTTGCGCTTTCCCAAAAGAGGTGGAATTTTAGAGAACTTTACCAATAATTGCAAGGATAAATTGCACCAACAAATTATAAAAGCAAAATAAATTAGTTCTTAAACCATACCTTGAGCAATCATTGCATCCGCAACTTTCTTAAATCCTGCAATATTCGCGCCATCAACATAATTAATATAACCATTATGCGAACCGTGCTCAACACACGCTAGATGGATAGATTGCATGATCGCGTATAATTTTTTATCAACATCGCCAGCATCCCATAATAAGCGCATTGCATTTTGGCTCATCTCAAGTCCTGATACGGCAACACCGCCAGCATTTGAGGCTTTGCCGGGTGCATAAAGTATTTTAGCTTGCACAAAAGCATTCATAGCTGCTGGAGTTGAAGGCATATTTGCGCCTTCAGAGACACAAATACAACCATTGGCAAGAAGCATTTTTGCATCGGTTTCATTCAGTTCATTTTGAGTCGCACATGGCATGGCAACATCCACCGCAACCTCCCACGGAGTTTTGCCCTTAACAAAGATTAGACCTTGCTCTGTAGCATAAGTGGATAAACGCTCGCGACGCTCGTTTTTAAGCTCCATAAGCGCAACCCACTGCAAATCACTCATGCCTTGGTCACCAAAAACAACATAGCCTTCAGAATCAGACATCGTCATCACTTTTGCGTCCCATTCAATTAATTTTTGCGCGGCATATTGAGCAACATTGCCTGAACCTGAAACCGCAACTTTTTTACCACTTATAGTAATTTTGCGCGTTTTCATCATCTCTTCCGCAAAATAAACCGTGCCATACCCTGTAGCTTCTGGGCGAATTAAGCTGCCGCCATACGATAAGCCCTTACCTGTTAAAACAGAAGTAAACTCATTCGCTAAACGCTTATATTGACCATAAAGATAGCCAATTTCACGCCCACCAACGCCAATATCTCCAGCAGGAACGTCATTATTAGCCCCAATATGCCTAAATAATTCGCTCATAAATGATTGGCAAAAACGCATTACTTCAGTATCAGACTTTCCTTTAGGATCAAAATTAGAGCCGCCTTTACCTCCGCCCATAGGTAACGTTGTGAGTGAGTTTTTAAAAACTTGCTCAAAAGCTAAAAATTTTAAAATACCTAAATTAACACTCGGATGAAATCTTAAGCCACCTTTATAAGGACCAATTGCCGATGACATTTGAATGCGATAGCCCCGATTTACATGAAAAACGCCCTTATCATCAACCCACGGAACCCGAAAGATTATCGTGCGTTCAGGCTCAACAATGCGCTCTAATATGCCTTGTTGTAGATATTTTGGATTTTTCTCTAGAAAAGGCCAAATGCTATGCAATACCTCTTCAACTGCTTGATGAAACTCAAATTGATCTGGATCTCTGTGTTTAATTTCTTGAATGTAGCTTGCTAAATCTTTCATTATTTCCCTGTTTTCCTATTTTAAGTAAAGTTAAAAATTTAAATAAAGTGCAAAAAGAAGCAGCATTCGTCTTATTGCGGACTTAGGCTGCTGCTTCTTTTTATTAATGAAGGTTAGTGTGTCCTTAAAAAATTTACTGATAATTTCCTAGAAATTTACTGCACTTTTTTAATTTATGCTACCTTTTTTAAAATTTTTCCTGTTTTTTATAATATTTTTATAATATTTTTGATATAAATCCTAAATTTAATCAACATAGAGCCAATTAACAAGACCTAAAGAAATACCAGGAATATAGGTTACGAACATTAAAAAGACTAATAAAAGCATAAGCCAAGGCATGGCGGCTTTTATAGTTTTAGTTAACGGCATACCTGTTACCGCTGAGGTTACAAATAAATTCAAACCAACAGGCGGAGTTATCAATCCAATCTCCATATTGACCACCATTATAATACCTAGATGAATTGGATCAATGCCGAGCTCCATTGCAATCGGGAAAAAAATAGGTGCTAGAATCAAAATTATTGCGGAAGGTTCCATAAAGTTACCTGCAATTAAGAGCACAATATTAACAATCAACAAGAACATCCATGGCGATAAGCCAAGCTCATTCACATACGCCGCGATTGTTTGTGGAATTTGTTCTGTCGTTAATACATGTGCGAAAATCATAGCATTGGCGATGATAAACATTAACATCACCGTCATTTTGCCTGATTCTAAAATAACTTTTGGGCAATCTTTGATGCGCATATCTTTATAAACAAATAAAGCAATACAAGCAGAATAAACCGCAGCAACCGCGGCAGCTTCAGTTGGGGTGTACATTCCAGAATAAATACCGCCTAAAATTACAACGATTAAAGATAATCCCCACGCCGCTTTTCTAAACGATCTTAGCCATTCCCGAAAGCTTGCCCGAGGTTGTGCTGGTAGATTTTTAATGCGTGCCACAATATAAATTGCGACCATTAAAATTAAACCTAATAATAAACCAGGGACTATTCCTGCAATAAACATCTTACCAACTGATTGTTCCGTTGCCGCGGCATACACTACCATCACAATCGATGGTGGGATTAAAATCCCAAGTGTACCTGCATTACAAATTATACCTGCGCCAAATTCTTTAGGATAACCTGAGCGAACCATGCCTGCAATTGCGATAGAGCCAACAGCTGCAACAGTTGCAGGGCTTGAGCCTGAAAGGGCTGCAAAGAGCATACAAGCAAGCACCGAGCCAATGGCTAAACCACCGCGAATATGGCCAACGCAAATATTAGCAAAATCAATCAAACGCCGTGCAACCCCACCTGTGGTCATAAATGCGCCAGAAAGTAAGAAGAATGGGATGGCTAATAAAGTTGTGTGTTCAGATGTTTCAAACATCTTAATAACAAGCCCACCGGGTGAGTCTGGGCTAAAAAAGAAAATAGTAAGCACGCTTGCAAGACCTAGCGAGATTGCAATAGGTACGCCAATAAGCATGAGTGTAAATAAAAGGGTGAATAAAAATAAAATTGTCATGTTTAACATCTCCTCATCTAATGTTTTATTAATTTTTTTCTTGAAGTTCTAAAGCATCGTTAACTTCATTAGCAAGACCTAAGCCTAATTGCTGATTTGTAAAAATGCGATAACCAATTTCTAGATAACGGATAATTACCAAACAAAAACCAATTGGAACCATGATGCTGATATGCCATTTTAAAATATGGAGTTGTTCTAAATCTTCGGCTTCTGTACCAAGCATATAAAATGTCCAAACCCAATTAATGCTGGAAACCAACATAATTCCTGCATAACCTAAACACGCAGCTAAACCTATTAAGCCTAATATTTTTTGCGTTGGTGTTTTAAAAAGTGTAACTAAAGCATCTATCCCAATATGCCCACCAACACGCACACCATACGACATACAAAAGAAAATAAGCCATGCAAAGCAGGCTTTAGTAAAGGCATTTGTCCAGCCTAGAAAATAGGTAGCATCGAGCAATTTATCCCCAATAAACATAAACAAGCTATGTCCGAAAGGAATCTTTTCAGCAAGATAATAAAAAAATGAGTATAAGTTGTTGATAATGGTGTAGGCAAATGTAACAAGAGTCATCGCTGTTAAAATGAAAACAGTTAGAATAATTTCTATTTTCTGCCACGCCTTATCCATAAAGCTATAAATACGCATAAACATATTATATTTTCCTTAAGTTAAGTTAAACAATAGATATAAAGGGCTATTTAACTAATTATTATTTAATTAGATGAATAGGTTTTTTTGTTAATAGACACATCTATTAGGGCACATCTATTTATTCAGTTTTATAGTAAAGAAATTATATAAGTAATTAATTTAATTAAGCAACTATTTTGAACTTTCCTATTGATAGATATGCCAATTAGGACAATATATCGGTAAGAAAAGATATAATATAGTTAATTTCAGATAGTTGCTTCATTTTTTTAAGAAACGCGGTGTGTTAGTAAATTATCTTAAAGGTTTTATAAGATGAACTGATTGACCGTGACCATATCTAATTTATTCAGCATTATTTACCACCGAGTTTCTTCTTACCGGTTAAACCCTCTTTAATCATAGGCATATATTTATCAATATCAAATCGATAAATGTCAATCTATTTGCTCAAGATCATCATGAGCAATGATCCTCCCTCGTGGTGATCTCTTGCAAATTGCACATAAACGCTCCCGAACTCATCCTTGAAATCATTTACTAATGATCAGGACAATCAATTTCAAGAGGACCATGTTCTGCAATATAATTTTTTTTGACTTCCTCAAAAAAATCTAGCGTGCTCAAAATATAGGCAAGATCACCATTAGCAATGATTTTTAATAATTAGTTCGGAATGCTGCTTATATCAAAACAAATAACGCTTTTTAGCAGTTTTGATTATAATAAGCGCCTTTTAAGCTATATGCTTTCATCCCCTGTAAGGATATTTTTATGACACGCAAGATAGAGTTGCTCGCGCCTGCGGGCACGTTTGAGAATTTGAAATATGCTTTTGCCTATGGAGCTGATGCAGTTTATGCAGGCTTGCCGCGCTATAGTTTACGCGCCCGCAATAACGATTTTAAAAATGAAGAGCGCCTTAAAATTGGCATAGAGTATGCCCATGAACACTCTAAAAAATTCTTTTTAGCACTTAACACCATGCCGCATGGGGCTAAACTTAAAACTTTCATGGATGATTTATCGCCCGTAATCGCGCTTAAGCCTGATGCCTTAATTATGGCAGATCCAGGTTTAATCATGCTTGCGCGTGAACGCTGGCCGGATATGCCGATTCATTTATCCGTTCAAGCAAATACGGTAAATAGTGCCACGGTTAAATTTTGGCAAAAAATAGGCTTGACGCGGATTATTTTATCGCGTGAGTTATCTATGAATGAAATCCATGAAATCCGCCAAGAATGCCCCGATATAGAGCTGGAAGTATTTGTGCATGGCGCGTTATGTATCGCCTATTCTGGGCGTTGTTTATTATCTGGATATTTTAATCATCGTGATGCTAATCAAGGTACTTGTACCAATGCTTGCCGTTGGAATTATGGCTTAACCTCTGCCAAAGAAACTCCTGAAGGCGAATTTGTAACTCAAGCGACTGATTTAAGTAAAATTTACACGGAAGGATCAAATCATCCGCAGTCAATTCCTTTTCCACAAGTTAATCCTAATAATGCTGATGATCCGCTTAAATTTATCCAAAATGCCTTAGAAAGCTCAGCGTTTGATGATCCCATTGATGGCGGATCAAGCATGGATGGCAATTATAATCCTCACCGTGAAGCCACTGAAACCTACCTTATCCAAGAAAATAATCAGCGCAAGGGTGAGTGGATGGAGATTAGTGAAGATGAAAATGGCACCTATATTATGAACTCGCGTGATTTACGTGCAATCCAACATGTGCATAAACTCATTGAAATTGGTGTTGATTCTTTGAAAATTGAAGGGCGCACTAAATCACATTATTACGTAGCACGCACCGCCCAGATTTATAAACAGGCGATGTTAGATGCACTTGCGGGCAAGCCATTTAACCCTGAGTTATATGGCAAATTAGATGGGCTGGCTAATCGCGGCTATACTGATGGCTTCTTGCAGCGTCATGCACCACATGCTTATCAAAATTACTTAACGGGTAATTCTATCCATTTTCGGCAGCAATTTGTCGCGCAAGTATCAGCTTATGATCCTGTAACTGGGCTATCGCGCTTGGAAGTCAAAAATAAATTTAGTGTTGGGGATAAACTTGAGGTAATCACACCGATTCAAGCTGATTCACACAATAATTTGCAAGGTAATCGCGATATTATTTTGCAATCTCTCCAAACAGAAAAAGGTGTATTTGAAACTGTCGCAAAAGGTTCAGGACACGTGTTTTATGCAGATATTGGTGTGACGAACCCGATGACAATGCTGGCAAGATATATTGCTGAATAAAGCTAATTTATAAAAGCTACCTCTCCCAAGCCTTAACCATAAACGTCATTAAGTTAAGGATTTAAAAGAACCCCTCTAAACCTCCCCTTCGCAAGGGAGGAGCTGGATTTAGGGGTTGATTTATTTACCAATACAAAAACTTCCAAAAATCTCACCTAGAAGCATATCGGCACTAAATTTTCCTGTAATTTCGGCTAGATTATTTTGTGCAAGCCGCAGTTCTTCTGCAATGATCTCAATACTATGCCCAAGAGTTACAAGCTCAAGCGCAAGATTAAGATGCGCCAAAACGAGCATAAGCGCATCTAAATGGCGGACTCTGGCACTAAATATACTCTCTTGCGGCTTAAAGCCTATTTTTTGTTTGATTAATATTTTTAAATCATCTAAGCCTTGATGATATTTTGCACAAATCGCAATCATGCTTTCGTGATAGATAATATTATTATTATTATTATTATCTATCAATTGCTTGGGCTCAATAATACCTGCGGGTCTTTTAGTTAAATCAATCTTATTAAAGACTATGATTTTATCAAGATGGGCAATTCCTAAATCTTCTAAGTCAGATAATGGAGCAGGTGCTTGATCATCATGAAGCCATAAAACTAAATCAGCATCTTGCATCGCTTGCAGCGCACGTTTAATCCCCTCGCTTTCAATAATATTATCCGATTCGCGGATTCCTGCGGTATCAATGATATTAAGCGGTAAGCCATCAATCTCAATCCGCTCTTTTAAAATATCGCGGGTTGTGCCTGCAATAGCGGTAACTATCGCGGTTTGCGTGCCTGCGAGTGCATTTAATAAGCTTGATTTACCCGCATTTGGTCGCCCTGCCAGTACAATATTCATGCCATCGCGTAATATTTTGCCTTGCTGCGCATTTGCTAATAAATTGGTAACGCTAATTATGGTTGCACTAATTTTATTCCGCACATCACCTTGTTCAATAAAATCAATATCTTCATCACTAAAATCAATACAAGCCTCGACATAAACGCGTAAGTTAGTTAGTTGATCAAAAATATTATGAACTTTTTCTGAAAATAAGCCAGATAATGAGGCCATCGCAGCTTTTGCCTGTGCTTCACTTTGGCTATTAATGAGATCATGAATAGCCTCGGCTTGGACTAAATCAAGCTTGCCATTAAAAAAAGCGCGTTCGGAAAATTCGCCAGCGCGCGCAGGCTTTGCCCCTAACTCTAAAACGCGTTTTAAAACACGTTGCAAGACAATAACGCCACCATGACCTTGTAATTCAACAATATCTTCCCCAGTAAATGAATGCGGAGCTTTAAAATAGATCAATAAGCCTTCATCAATTTTTATACCCGCGGCATCATTAAATTCACAAAAATGGGCATGGCGCGTTTTGGGGGTTTTACCTAAAATATGCGTGGCAATAGTTAAGGCAAGCGCGCCTGAAACTCGGATAACACCAACACCGCCAACACCTAAAGGGCTTGCAATAGCGGCGATTGTATCTTCATGGATAAAATTAGTGTCTATATTGTTGTTTATGTTGCTATTTATGTTGTTTGATAGATTCATGAATAATTCCTAGCGCACATGATAACGTCCATTGATAACTTCTATATTAGGTGGGATTTTAGTCCGCTCAAACGCATCAAAACCTGCTTTTAACTGCATCCAAA
>BHEQ01000074.1 GCA_003864535.1 Gammaproteobacteria bacterium | reverse complement strand
CATAAATGCGCATACAAGCCATCTTGAGCTAATAGTTGTTGATGTGTGCCTTGCTCGATAATCTGCCCTTTATCGAGCACAATGAGGCGATCCATTTTAGCGATGGTTGAGAGGCGATGGGCGATTGCAATCACGGTTTTTCCCTGCATTAATTGATATAAGCTATTTTGAATTGCAAGCTCAACTTCAGAATCTAAGGCGCTGGTTGCCTCATCGAGCAGCAAAATTGGCGCATCTTTTAGAATTACCCGCGCAATTGCAATCCTCTGACGCTGCCCTCCTGAGAGCTTTACGCCGCGCTCACCTACTTGTGCATCAAACCCCGTCTGCCCTTTTAAATCTTTAAGTTGCGCGATAAACTCTGTGGCTTTGGCAAGTTTTGCTGCATTTTCAATCATAGCTTGTGTGGCATCTGGTCGTCCATAGGCGATGTTTTCATGGACGCTGCGGTGTAAAAGGGAGGTATCTTGTGTGACCATTCCTATTTGTGCACGTAAAGAATCTTGTGTCACGGTGCTAATATCTTGATCATCAATCAGAATTTGTCCTGCTTGGAGATCATAAAATCTGAGTAATAAATTAACTAGAGTGCTTTTGCCCGCGCCTGAACGCCCAACAAGTCCAATTTTCTCGCCTGCATGGATTACTAAGTTAAAATCAGTCATTAAAATGTTAGTTGATTGATCAACGTTGTTATCAATATTAACATCAGTATTAACGCCAATATTAATATCGGCATTAATATCAGCATTAATAGCCATAGCATCATTTTTTAGATTTTCATTTATCAAGTTTATATTATTTGTATGATTATAATTATAATTAAATTTGATTGATTTAAACTCAACCTTGCCTTGGGTGACAAATAATTTAGGGGCATTTAGTTTATCAACGACTAATTGTGGGCGCGTAAGTGTTGCCATACCATCTTGCACGGTGCCGATATTTTCAAATAGTTGTGCCAATTCCCACATAATCCAATGCGACATTCCATTTAAACGTAATGCCATGGCAATAGATGCTGCAACTGCGCCAATACTTGTTAAATGCAGCTGCCAAAGATAAATAGCAAGGATTGCTGTTGTTGCAATTAGGAGCATGTTTAATCCATGGTTAATGCTTTCAAATTGAGTGAGTAAGCGTAATTGTGCATGAGTTGTGCCCATTAATTCTTGCATCGCAGCTTTAGCATAATCAGACTCACGTTGCGCGTATGAAAAAAGCTTCACGCTTGCAATATTTGCATAAGCGTCGGTCATGCGTCCAGACATTAAAGAGCGTGCATCTGCTTGATTTTTTGCGGTTAGTGAAAGGCGCGGGATGAAATAATAAATTGTAATTAAAAATAAACCTAACCAGACTCCAAAAGGCGCAAGGAGCCACATATCAAAACGACTTAAAATAAGTGCACAGGTAATGAAGTAAATTACTATAAATACTAACATATCCGCTAAAATCAAAACGGTATCACGCACTGCTTGCGCTGTTTGCAATACTTTGGCAGAAATTCTCCCTGCAAACTCATCTTGATAAAACCCCATGCTTTGATTTAACATTAAGCGATGAAAATGCCAACGCAAAAGCATCGGCATATTGCCTCTAATAACTTGAAAATTAATAGTTGATGATATAAAAATTATCAACGGACTTAATAAAATAATGCCGAGTATTATTAAGAGCTCACTCTTTTTTTGCAGCCATAATTGATCAGGCCCAAGTGTTGTCATCCAATCTATTAGCATGCCCATAAGGCTAAATAAATAAGCCTCAAATACACCAATTACAGCGGCAAAAATCAGCAGTAAAAAAATCCAAAATTTCACCCCCACTAAACAAACTCTAATAAAGGCAAATAATCCGTGCTCAGGTAATGATAATAATTGCTCAGGATAGGGATTTATACGACTTTCAAACCATTTAAACATTTGTATTGCCTTGATTTTAGATAATATTTAATAAAATCGCGTAACGCAGAAAAATAAATTTATAGATATGCCCTTAAGCTAAACTTGCAACCATTACCGCTTTGATCGTATGCAGGCGATTCTCGGCTTGATCAAATACAATTGATGCTGCTGATTCAAAGACGCTCTCGGTAACTTCTATACCATTTGTAAGCTCAGGATAACGCGCGGCTATCTCCTTGCCAATTTTAGTCTCGGTATTGTGAAACGCAGGTAAGCAGTGCATAAATTTCACTTTAGGATTCTTGCTCGCCGCCATAAGCTCTGCATTAACCTGATATGGCATTAAAATTGCAATGCGCTCATTCCAGCTTTCTATAGATTCTCCCATAGAAACCCAAACATCAGTATGAATAAAATCAACGCCTAAAACTGCTTCTTTGGGATCTTCAGTGATTAAGATGCGCGCGCCTGAAATTTGTGCAAATTGTTGGCATTCTTTGAGCCAATTAGGATCTGGCAAGACACTTTTATGCGCCGCAATCCGAATATCCATGCCCAATTTAGCTGCGATTAAGAGCAGGGAATGCCCCATATTATTGCGTGCATCACCAACATAGGCAAAACTAATTTGCGTTAATGGTTTGTCTGAATGCTCCATCATAGTTAGGACATCTGCAAGCATTTGCGTGGGATGAAATTCATCGGTTAAGCCATTAAAAACTGGCACGCCTGCGTATTGCGCTAAAGTCTCTACCATTGCTTGAGAAAAACCACGATACTGGATCGCATCGTACATTCGCCCAAGCACTCTTGCGGTATCTTTCATGCTTTCTTTATGCCCAATTTGGGATGAGGCCGGCTCAATAAAAGTAACGTGTGCACCTTGGTCAAAGGCTGCAACTTCAAAAGCACAACGCGTTCGGGTTGATGTTTTTTCAAAGATTAAGGCAATGTTTTTACCACTTAACCGCGCAACTTCAGTTCCTGCATATTTTGCACGCTTAAGATCTTCAGCTAACTTAAGTAAGAATTTAATCTCAGCAGCACTATGATTTTTTAAACTTAATAAATTTCTATTTTTTAGATTAAAACTCATGAATTACACCTTTTATAAATTATATTTTAAATTAGGATTCAAATTAAGACTTAAATAACAGTAATCTAAAATCACAAATACTGCAATATACAACTAATAACGCAGCAATTCCATAAGCATAACTTAATAAAAAATGATGTGGTTTTGCCCAAGCAAGCACGGATAATATGAGTAAAGTCAACGCCATTGCATGTAATGCAAGCATGATGATCAAATAAAATATGTGCCAAAAACTATATTTTTTCATTCTTTTATAGGCGATCATCGCTGCGCAAAACTCAAAAATAGCGATAAGCAAAAGTATTAATGACCCTGAAAATAGCGGCAAGCCAATATGATCTGACTCAATAGGATAAACACCAGCCTCTAAATTACGCGCAAGTATCCAATATAAAAGTATCAAGATGAGAAATCCTATCGTAGGAATTCCTAAAAAACGGTAACTTGGATTGATCATAAATACTCCTATTAAGATTAATTATTTTGTAACTGCTCAGCAGTACTAACGTATTGAATATTAAAATAATGATAGTGTTAAATAAACCATTTTATATAAATTATTTATTCATCACTTAATGCTGCGAGTAAATCAGCTTGATTCTCGGCGATAAGTGGATTGATTACTTGATCTAAATCCCCCGTAATAACCTCTTCTAATTTATAAATAGTGAGATTAACGCGATGATCAGTAATGCGTCCTTGCGAATAATTATAAGTGCGAATGCGCTCCGAGCGATCTCCTGTGCCAACTTGCAAGCGTCGTGCATCTGAATGCGCTTTAGCTTCTTTTTCTTGGGCGATATTTAATATTTTTGAGTTTAATAAACTTAAAGCGCGAGCTTTATTTTTGTGTTGCGAGCGCTCATCTTGGCATTCAACCACAAGCCCTGAAGGTAAATGAGTGATTCTAATCGCTGAATCGGTTTTATTAACATGCTGCCCGCCCGCTCCTGATGATCTAAATGTATCAATTTTTAAATCAGCTGGATTTATCTCAATTTGCTCAGTCTCAGGCATTTCAGGTAAAATCGCAACGGTTGCGGCAGATGTATGTACGCGCCCTTGGGATTCGGTCGCAGGTACGCGTTGCACGCGGTGTGCGCCTGATTCAAACTTTAAGCGCGAATACGCACCATGCCCGATAACTCGTGCGATAATTTCTTTATAACCGCCATGTTCGCCGAAACTTTCAGAAAGTATCTCTACCTGCCAGCGTCTATTTTCTGCATAACGGCTATACATTCTAAATAGATCACCAGCAAAAATAGCCGCCTCATCTCCACCTGTGCCTGCGCGAACTTCTAAAAAGATATTGCTATCATCATGCGGATCAGTTGGGAGTAGGAGTACTTGAAGGGCTGTTTCTAAGTCCTCTAAAACTTGTTTTATCGTGGGTAATTCAGCACGCGCGAGCTCTTTCATTTCAAGATCATCCGCCTCTATCATTTCTAGAGTATCGTCAAGATCATTACTTGCTTTCGTAAAGTTTTCAAAGAGTTCTGTAATTGGCGTAAGCTGTGCGTATTCTTGTGATAGTGCTCTAAATTTATTCTGATCATTAATAATATCCGCCTCAGAAAGTAGATTAGATACCTCTTGATGACGTTCAGATAATTGTTGGAGCTTAGCTAAGATTGAAGGTTTCATAATGCTTATTCTAGTAAATTAAGGCGGCTATTATTGCATCTTGAGAATATTTTTGCTTTTTAGATATGTTTTTAGATATCTTTTTATCGATATACAACTTTTATAAATTATTTTTTTGATTTTTTTAGAGTATTTTGATTTTTTTAGAAGATATTTTTTAGAGTATTTTTTTAAATAAAATAGATTAGCTTATTGAAGAAATCTGCATAAATGGATATAGTACGCGCTACCTGCAAACAATTATCGTGCATTGGAAATACTAATCACTGTAGAGGCGGATTTGTAAAATAGCTATAATTATATGATTTGATTACAACTAATCGACATATTAAGATACATATGCTTACAAATTGATGCGCCATAATCAAGTGCCCTAGTATGCTAAGAGTAGTTTTTGAAAGTATAAATCATAAAGACTTTCCTTTATTCTTAGTCTGCCAAGTTAGACCTGATAATCCTTGAGCTTAAGGATTTATGCCTTCCCTTAAATTAGGCAACATACATACTTATAACCGAGCATTAAAATGCTTGGTTTATTAACAAAAGAAATATTTTTACACTTTAGTTTGGAAACTGTATTTAAAGGCGCGAGCCTAAACTAACAATAACTTAAATGAATTTAATAGCATAAGTTTAATAGTATAAGTTTGTTTCCCACTGTAATATATTGTATATATTATGCTGGCAGGTGCTAAAGCGTATGAATTTTTCTTTGGAGAATTCAATGAAACGCATGTTAATTAACGCAACTCAAGCTGAAGAGCTACGAGTTGCTCTTGTTGATGGTCAAAAACTATTTGATCTTGATATTGAAACACCTAATCATGAGCAAAAAAAATCAAATATTTATAAGGGTAAAATCACCCGCATCGAGCCTTCTTTAGAGGCTTGTTTTGTTGATTATGGCTCAGATCGCCACGGATTTTTATCTTTTAAAGAAATCGGGCGTGAATATTTCCTCCCAACCGCCTTTGAAAATGGACGACCATCGATTAAAGATGCCCTCAAAGAAGGTATAGAAGTCGTTGTTCAAGTTGATAAAGAAGAGCGCGGCAATAAAGGTGCTGCTCTAACAACTTTGATATCTCTACCTGGACGTTATTTGGTTTTGATGCCAAATAATCCGCGTGCTGGTGGTGTTTCTAGACGTATTGAAGGCAATGATCGCTCTGAAATCCGCGAAACAATGGCGGATTTAAATGTTCCTGAAGGCATGGGAATTATCGTGCGTACCGCAGGTGTTGGGCGTTCATCTGAAGAATTACAATGGGATTTAGATTACCTTGTTTCACATTGGCGTGCGATAGAAACCGCCGCAACAAGTAAAGCTGCACCTTTTTTAATTTATCAAGAAAGTAATATTGTTTTTAGAGCGTTAAGAGATTATTTCCGCTCAGATATTGGCGAGATTTTAATTGATGATCCACAGCATTTTAAAGATGCTCAAGCTTTTATTGAAACAGTAATGCCCCAAGCAAATGGGCGTTTGAAGCTCTATTCTGATTCAACTCCATTATTTACGCGCTATCAAATTGAATCCCAGATTCAAACTGCGTATCAGCGTGAAGTGCCCTTGCCTTCAGGTGGTGAGTTAGTTATTGAAAAAACAGAAGCTTTATTATCGATAGATATCAACTCAAGCCGCTCAACTGGTGGTGCGGATATTGAAGATACCGCCCTAAACACTAATCTAGAAGCCGCAGATGAGATTGCAAGACAGCTTAAATTGCGCGATTTAGGCGGTTTAGTCATCATTGATTTTATCGATATGCAAAACCCTAAAAATCAACGTGAAGTTGAAAATCGCCTGCGTGAAGCCTTAGCGATAGATCGCGCTCGCGTGCAAATGGGAAGGATTTCTCGGTTTGGATTGATGGAAATGTCACGCCAACGCTTAAGACCTTCTCTAGAGGAGTCAACTCATATCAATTGCCCACGTTGTACAGGGCAAGGCATGATTAGAACTTCTAAATCATTAGCTTTATCCATTTTAAGATTGATGGAAGAAGAGGCTTTAAAAGATCGCACTGCGCACGTATTGGTACAATTACCGACTGATATCGCAACATTCTTACTTAATGAGAAGCGTGATGCTATTTTAGATATTGAATCACGCCGCCGCGTTAAGTTAATCGTTATCCCTCATCCTGATATGCAAACGCCACATTATAAGATAAGTCGCCGCCGCGTGGAAGAAGTACCTAATTTTGAATATAAGCCAAGTTACATGCTTAAAGATGAGATTAGAGCTGAGTATAATGATTTACATGATACTGAGCTTGCGCAAAAAGCAATCAAGAAAGATGTCGCATTAGTGAGCGTTTTAACTCCACCAACACCAGCTCCAATAGCTGCTGCGCCTATTGTTAAAAAAGTTGAATTACCGTCTCTAATAAGTAAGATTACAGGGATATTAGGCAAACTTTTTGCTAAAAAAGAAGAAGAGCCTAAAAAAAATCAAACTAGTAAAAATCGTCAACGCCGCAATACGGCGGAGCGTAGACGCACTCGCAATGATGATAAAAATGCGCGTCAAGATCGTGATCGTGGTCGCGAAAAAATAGAAATAATTGAGCGTGTTGCAGATAAGCCTTTTGTCGCGGCAAAACCAACTAAAGAGCGTCCAGAACGCCCAGAACGGGAGCCGAAAGAAAATATAAGAGAAGTAAAACCATTCCAGAACGACGTTAAGAATAACGACGCTAAGAATAGCGACGTTAAGAATGATGTTAAAAATGAAACTAGGTCTAATCTCAAAGAGCAAGTTAATGAAAATAGCACTTCAGAAGCTGGGAGTGAAAACAAAGCACGCCGTCAACGCCGTCCGCGGCGTGAACGCGCACCGCTTGAGCAAAACAGTGATGTGGCGCTTGAATTAAATGACGCTCAAGCTTTATTTAATAATCCTGTTGCGAATGATGTAGTCACAGCGTCAGGGCCGCGTTTTGTTGAAGTTGAAGTTAATGGTGTTCCTAAAAAACGTTATGTTCGGAACGGACGCGCACGCGCTTCTGATTCTCACGCAGAACCTGCCCTTAATCTAAATCCCAACTCTAGTTCTAAAACAAACATTGAAACAAATATCGAAACAAGCATAGAGATAAATACTGAGACAAATACTGCGACGAATGCTCGGGCTGTTTTTAATGAAGAGATTAAACCAAAACAAGTCAATGATATTAATCTTATCCAAGTTAAGATTGATACAATTGATACTGAAGTTGCTGAAGTTGTTGAGACTAAAATAGCTAAAACTAAATTAGATGATAATAAAGCTGATCTAAATTTGAATGATAATATTAATGATCATGTAAATGATTCTGTTAATAATTATATTAATGCTCCTGTTGATAGACATGCTCATGTTCAGGCTGATACTCAAGTTGATATTCCTGTAATTCGTGTTGATATCAATGCTCCAATCAAAGCTTTTGAGAACTCAAGCACGATCCAAGTTGTGGCAACTGCTCCAGCTCCTTCAGTTCCCTCAACTCTTGATGCTGCTGATCATGATCAGAAAATCCGTACATCTGCTCCAGTAATCAAGGATGCCGCTCCTCTTCAAACTGATGAGCTAGTTATCAAACTTCAGTACTCTAAAAATGATGATAACGAGCAAGATATAGTTTTTGAACAAGATGATAAGGAGACAAAATAAGTAATTTTAATTGCGCGTAGCTTGACTTTTAGACAAATACGCGTAGAATTACCTCTCTTTTGTGTACTTTGAGTGCATATTTTGAATATGCACTTTTGAAT
>BHEQ01000073.1 GCA_003864535.1 Gammaproteobacteria bacterium | reverse complement strand
CGCCAAAGCTAATTTTAATAGCAATCAAAAAACATTCCGTTTAGCTTTTGAGGGCTATTTACAGCTTAAAAATCCTAAATTTATTTTGCCTAAATTTAAAGTTATCCAATATAGATTCTCTTTCCCATCTATAAATAAGCCTAAGCTTACTCAAATACCTCAGCCTTTATCGGCAGATGCCGCAGATGCTATGGCTAAAATTAAGGCAGAATTAGCCACAAAATTTATAGCAAGCCCAAAAAATACAAGCCCTTTGCATAAACCCTTCCTGTTTGGAAACTTTCCCAAAGCTAAACTTATCAAAAATCAAAATATGCATAATTATGATAATAATCTAGATGATAATCATCAAGATAATCATAAAAATCTAGATAAATATCAACAAGCAGCACTAGATGAGATTCGTATCTTAATTGGTTCTGAAAAAAAAAGTTAAGACTAGTATAATTTGCCAATTATTTAAATGCTTAGGAACTCAAATGATAGATACTCGCTTAATCCGCCAAGATATAGAAATGGTCGCTGCAAAACTTGCACGCCGCGGTTTAGTTCTTAATACTCAAGAGTTTATTTTATTAGAAGAGCAGCGTAAACAACTGCAAATATCAGTTCAAGAATTCCAAAATGAGCGCAATACTAGCTCCAAAGCAATTGGACACGCTAAAGCTCGTGGCGAATCGGTTACTGAAATTTTAGCAAGTATCGCAAACTTGGGTGAATGTTTAAAAGAACAAGAGCTTAAGCTAAATAAAATTGCGAGTGAACTTGAAGGTAAAATGCTCAATCTTCCTAATTTGCCTGATGCGAGCGTGCCTGATGGTTTAAATGAGGATGGAAATATCGAAGTGCGTTTATGGGGCACACCAGCAACTTTTAGCTTCCAGCCTAAAGATCATGTTGATTTGGGTCTGCCTCTTGGTTTGGATTCTGAAATAGCAAGCATAATGACAGGCTCACGCTTTAGCGTCTTGCGCGGTAACTTAGCGCGCCTTCATCGTGCTCTTGGGCAATTTATGCTTAATTTACATGTAGATGAGCACGGCTATACTGAAATTAATGTACCAGTTATCGTTAATGGAGATGCCTTAATAGGTACGGCGCAACTGCCTAAATTTGAAGAAGATTTATTTAAACTAAGAGCTGATTACGATCTGGATACGCAAGAGACACAAGATACAGCTTCAGATAAAAGTAAGCCTAAGCAAAAATCACTGTATTTAATTCCAACTGCAGAAGTGCCGCTGACTAATCTTGGGCGTGATCAAATTTGGGAGCAAAAATTATTACCCGTTAAGTTTACCGCTCATTCAAATTGCTTTAGATCCGAAGCTGGCAGCTACGGGCGCGATACACGCGGCTTTATCCGCCAACATCAGTTTGAGAAAGTTGAAATGGTGCAATTTACGCATCCAGATGATTCATTCAAAGCGTTAGAGGACATGGTTATTCACGCGCAAACCGTTTTAGAAAAGCTAAAACTGCCTTATCGCACCGTGGTTTTATGTGCTGGAGACATGGGCTTTGCAGCTCTTAAAACCTATGATATTGAAGTTTGGTTACCGGGACAGGCTAAGTATCGTGAAATATCTTCTTGCTCAAATTGTGGCGATTTTCAAGCGCGACGCTTACAAGCGCGGTTTAGAAATAAAGATACAGGCAAACCTGAGTTAATGCACACGCTAAATGGCTCAGGACTTGCGGTTGGGCGCACTTTAGTCGCGGTGCTTGAAAACTATCAACAAGAAGATGGCTCAATTATCATCCCCGATGTTCTGCGCCCGTATATGGGTGGCTTGACTAAAATTTAGAATCTAAACTATACTGCGCAGGTTGCTAATTGAAGCCATCTTATCTTACAGTGTCTCACAGTAATTATCTTTTTTAAACTTAAGGAAATATCATGAAAAAACTAATTAAAACAATCACTCTTCTTGCTTTAGCAACATCTGTTTTAGCACTTTCGGGCTGTTACTTCGCTCCAACAATGGCACAAGATCCTAATCAAGTGAGCGCTGATGATGGCGTTAAAGTATATGGCTCTGTAGCTCTTGGTATGAATAACACGCGCAAATCATCTTCAGTCATTGGAATTAGAGGCTAAGAGCTGCTAATATTATGTTAGGAAAATCATTTTGTTAGAAGCTACAAGACTATTTTGTTACGGTAAAATTCATCGCGCCAGAGTAACTGATGCAAATCTTAATTATATTGGATCAATTACTATTGATCCAATATTACTTAGAGCCGCACACATCTTTCCCTATACTCAAGTAGATGTTGTCAATATTAACAATGGACAGCGTTTACAAACATACGCTATCGAGGGAGTTGAGGGCAGTGGGCAAATTTGTTTAAATGGAGCGGCGGCGCATCATTTTTCTCCTGATGATCTGTGTATTATTATGGGATATGAGCAAGTACCGCTTTCATTGCTGCCTAATAAAATTCATCGTGCGGTGCTTGTTGATGCAGCTCTTGAGAATAAGATTTGCTCTATTCGTGAGCTTAAAGTGCCCGCGAGTATTGATCAAATTGGCAATAATGATCAATCATCTCAGATATTTACAACAGATTGTACACAAGATAATACACAAGATCATACGCCAGATCATACAATAAATTAAGCTTAATATAGGTTTACCCAAATGCTAATGTATTACATAAGATTAATGCAGATTATTTTGATTTTTGTACGCTTCGGCTTATATGATCTTGTTTTTAATCTCCCTGTTTTACGTTATTTTAGGTGGTTGATTCCTATAATCAATCTGATCTTTAACGTAAGTAAAAAACCAAGGGCGCAGCGTCTGCGCTTAGCACTTGAAAAACTAGGCCCCACCTTCATAAAATTAGGGCAAGCATTATCGACACGGCGTGATTTATTGCCTGAAGATGTCGCGGATGAATTAGCCAAACTTCAAGATAATGTCCCAGGTTTTGCTGTTGAAATTGCCATAGAAGTAATTGAAACTTCATTTAACAAACCTTTAAATGAATTATTTAAATCTTTTGATAAAATACCTATTGCCGCGGCTTCTATAGCTCAAGTTCATGGTGCAATCTTATTTAATGGTGATTCTGTTATTGTTAAGATTGTGCGCCCGAATATTGAAAAAGTAATTATCCGCGATATTGCGCTTATGCGGATTTTAGGAAAAATAGCGGAAAAATATTGGAAAGATGGTAAAAGAATGCGCCCTCTAGAAGTAATTGCAGAGTATGAGCGTTCCATCTTAAACGAATTAGACTTAAGTTTAGAGGCAAGTAATGGCGATTTATTAAAACGCAATTTTGCTGATTCTAAAATCCTCTATGTCCCTATAATTTACTGGGATCTCACCCGTAAAAATGTACTGGTAATGGAGCGTATTTCTGGGATTCCCGTAAGTCAGGTTGAGCAACTTAAAGCTTTAGGGGTAGATATTCCTTTATTAGCAAAGCGCAGTGTAGAAGTGTTTTTTGCGCAAGTTTTTAAGCATAGTTTTTTTCATGCAGATATGCATCCTGGGAATATTTTTGTTGATGCGACAAACCCTGCAGACCCAACTTATATTGCCCTTGATTTTGGGATGATGGGGAGCTTAAATAGCAAAGATCAGCGTTATCTTGCGGATAATTTTATGGCATTTTTTAATCGTGATTATCGTCGTGTTGCCCAACTTCATGTTGAATCAGGCTGGGTTCCAACTAATACCTCTGTTGATGAATTTGAAATTGCAGTGCGTTCTTTATGTGAGCCTATTTTTAATAAACAACTTAAAGATATTTCTTTTGGGGGCTTTTTATTATCACTATTCTCGGTTGCACGCCGTTTTAATATGGAAATACAACCCCAGCTATTATTGCTGCAAAAAACATTATTAGCCGTTGAAGGTTTAGGACGCCATCTTTACCCTGAACTTGATTTATGGACAACGGCTAAACCCTATCTGACTAAATTTGTCACCCAAAGAAGTGGACCTAAAGCAACACTTAAACGTTATCAAGCTGATATTCCTATTTGGATAGAATACCTGCCAGATACTATTCATGATGCGCATTTGCTGCTGACTAAAGCTCTTAATAATGATCTTGAAACTAAAATATCCCCGAAAACTATAGAAGAGCTTAAGCAAACTTTTTTCAAGCATCAAAAACAGCAATCTTTAAGCCAATATGGCGCGGTTATTTTATTACTTAGTGGTGGATCTAGCCTCTTTACGGGACATATTGCTTTTTGGAATATTATAGGATTTTTGATTTCCGCACTCTTTTTTATACTTTCTTTAAGATAATATAAAATAATAGAAGATAAGTATATGAATATACCTAAAATACTTGAAGCTCTGCTGCTTAGTTCAAATGAGCCGCTAACTTTAGAGAAAATGCAATCCGTATTTAATCCAATTGAACAACCTGATTTTGAGCAACTAAAGGATGCTTTAAATATACTTGCAAAAAATATTAAAAATAGTCCCAATCAATTAGTTGAAGTTGCAACAGGCTGGCGTTTACAAGTTCGCCAAGAATATAGCCCTTGGGTTTCACGCCTATTTGATGAACGCGCCACTAAATACTCACGCGCAACTTTAGAAACCCTAGCTCTAATTGCTTATAAGCAACCAATTACCCGAGCTGAAATTGAAGATATTCGCGGTGTCACGGTGAGCACTCAAATTATGCGTAATTTAATTGAACGCGAATGGGTTAAATCCCTAGGAAAACGTGAACTACCTGGTCGTCCAACTATCTATGGAACGACTAAGATTTTCCTAAATGACCTTGGTTTAAAATCCTTAAGCGAACTGCCGCCACTAGCAGAACTTGATAGTTTAGATAAAATTATAATAGATTTGTAATAACATGATTTATATGATTTGTTGATATAAAAGTATCCCATCCCATTCCAGCCTCTCCTTCGCAGGGGAGGAGCTGTAAAACTACTTTAAAACATCGTATAACATAGATGCTAAACCATCATTGTTTATAAAAGAGATAACTATGGATATATATAATATTATACAAAAAGATACCCTAATAATTTTATTAAATAAGCCGTTTAATGTGCTGACTCAATTTACGGATGAGAGCGGTCGCCAGACTTTAAAAGATTATGTTGAGATACCAAATATCTACCCTGCAGGACGTTTAGATAGAGATAGCGAAGGACTGGTAATCTTAACTAATAATGGGCGTTTGCAAGCATTGATAGCTGAACCTAAAGCAAAAATGGGCAAAACCTATCTAGTTCAAGTTGAAGGTGAAGTTACTGATCTTGCACTAGATCAGCTTAGCTATGGAGTTGAGCTTAAAGATGGCTTAACTAAAGCTGCTCAAGCTTGTAAGATAGACACGCCCGCTAACTTATGGGAGCGTATTCCGCCAATTCGGGAACGCAAGAATATCCCAACTTCTTGGATCAGACTCACAATTTATGAAGGTAAAAATCGGCAGGTGCGCAGAATGACCGCTAAAGTTGGCTTTCCAACCTTAAGGTTAATTCGCTATTCTATTGGGAACTGGAATTTAGATGATCTTGAAGTTGGGCAATGGCGTTATAGTTTCTGAAAATTATATGGTTGTGACGTTGAGACTTTGTAGCTTTATATTATAATTTATAATAACATAATATTAATTCTAATAAGTTTTGAAGATCAACCAAGGAGGAAACACCAATGACTGATATAAATAAAGTATCGCGCTACGCTATTTCTGAGCAACTTAAAGCTATGGCTATTATTAGCAAAGATCAATATAACGTGATGTATGCGCAATCTATTCAAGACCCTGATACTTTTTGGGGGGAGCGTGCGGATGAGTTTTTAGATTTTTATAAAAAATGGGATACAGTTTCAGATTGTAATTTAAGTACAGGAGATATTAAGTGGTTTGAAGGAGGATTAATAAATGTCTCTTATAATTGTTTAGATCGGCACTTACCTGCGCGTGCTAATCAAGCGGCGATTATTTGGGAGGGAGATCATCCGAGTGAATCACGCATCATCACTTATAAGGAGCTCCATACCGAGGTTTGCCAATTGGCGAATGGACTTAAATCTTTAGGGATCAAACGCGGTGATCGTGTTTGTATTTATCTTTCCATGATCCCAGAAGCTGCGATTGCAATGCTTGCTTGTGCTCGAATTGGCGCGATGCACTCCGTAGTATTTGGAGGATTTTCCGCAGATGCGCTTAAAGATCGGATTATTGATGCGCAATGTTCAGTGATTATTACCGCGGATGAGATTATGCGCGGTGGGCGGAAAATACCTCTTAAAACAAATGCAGATAGGGCAATTGAAGGCTCTGGAGATGTTGTCAAACACTTAATTGTGATTAAGCGCACTGGTACAGAAATTAAATTTAATCCAAAAGATATTTGGTATCACGATCTAATTAATGAGGCATCAAGCGTATGTGAGCCTGAGCAAATGCCTGCAAATGCCCCTTTATTTGTGCTCTATACCTCAGGATCAACAGGTAAGCCTAAAGGTGTTGTCCATTCAAGTGCTGGTTATTTACTTTATGCATCTACTTGTTTTAAATATATATTTGATTATAGAGAAGGAGAGGTTTTTTGGTCAACAGCGGATGTAGGCTGGATTACAGGGCACTCGATGGTAGTGTATGCACCACTTGCTAATGGCGCAACAACGCTTATGTTTGAAGGTGTTCCAACCTTTCCAACTTCAGCGCGTTTGTGGGAAATTGTAGATAAATATCAGGTTAATATTTTTTACTCAGCACCAACCGTAATTCGCGCTCTAATGCGTGATGGGGAAGAGATAGTCAAAACTACAGCGCGTAAGTCGCTACGCTTATTAGGAACAGCAGGAGAGCCAATTAATCCAGAAGCTTGGGAATGGTATTATCGTGTTATAGGAGATTCACGTTGCCCTATTGTAGATACGTGGTGGCAAACAGAAACAGGCGGGCCTGTAATAACTCCATTAATTGGGGTTGATGATTTAAAGCCAGGTTCAACCACGAGTCCATTTTTTGGGATCAAATTAGCTATCTTAGATGCAGATGGTAATGAGCTAGTTGGCGCGTGTGAAGGCAGTTTAATGATCAAAAATGTTTGGCCTGCAACCTTGCAAACAATTTACAATGATCATACACGTTTTATTCAAACATATTTAAAGCCATATCCAGGATATTTTTTAACAGGCGATGGCGCAAAGCGTGATGAAGATGGTTATTACTGGATTACAGGGCGGATTGATGATGTGATTAATGTATCAGGACATCGTATGGGCACGGCTGAAATTGAATCAGCATTAGTTTTGCATCCAGCCGTTGCCGAAGCTGCAGTAGTTGGCTATCCTCATGATCTAAAAGGGCAGGGGATTTACGCATATATCACGCTAATGGGAAATATTACGCCCACAGATGAGCTTAAAAAAGAGCTTGTTGCTCATGTCCGTAAAGAGATCGGTCCAATTGCAACTCCAGATACGATCCAATGGGCTGAGGGTTTGCCCAAAACACGCTCGGGTAAAATCATGCGGCGTATTTTACGTAAAATAGCCGCAAATGAGTTAGAAGCCTTAGGAGATACCTCAACACTTGCAGATCCTGCGGTTGTGACAGAGCTAATTGAAAATAGGATTGTTATTTAATAAAAAAGGCAATAGGTTTGATTATTTTTCGGTGAATTGGAAGAGTTTTTGTTAAAACAAATAGATCCATCTTCAATATTTAGCTGTGCAGTCTGATTAGGATTAAATGGATCTCTAGCACTTTCTTGATGATCAAGCCACTTTTGGGTAATCCCTAAAGGATGATCTGTCTTGAGGAGGCTATTAATTAAATCTATTTTAGAGTTAATTAAATGAGCATGATTAATATAAATATCATATTCAGGAGGTCCCTGTTCAAGAAGACGTTTCCCTATGAAATTTTTGAGTTTACTTGGATAAGATTCAGTCTTTAATGCTTCAATTTCTAATGCTTTATTTTGAATGAACTTATCCATTTGCAATTTATATTCATCTAAGGGTAATTTTGAAAAAGAGCAGACTTCAATGAGGCTATCAATAACAATTGCGTGTATTTTATTCTTTAAAAACAATCCTGATAAGCCTAGCTTAATATTTATTTCATGCTCAATAATTTTTTTATTAGCAAATTCATTCATAAAAAAGAAATCGTGCTCAAAGGCGCTACATAAATTCATTTCATTGACACTTAATCTACTTAAATTTAAAGTAATCCCAGCATTTTTTGCAAGAAAATAGGCGAGATTTAGGCTATTTGCAAGCATTAAGCGCTGGGTAATCTCGCCAGTTAAGTTATCTTCATCATTTAAACGAAATTGATGCAGATTTATAAAATTATTGAGTAAAGCTTTTTGTTTATCTTTATCTGTATCTGAAAATTTAGAAATCAAATCAAGCATAGAAAGTTGATGTAAAATAACTATATTGCTTATATT